>JALYRN010000378.1 GCA_030855295.1 Myxococcota bacterium
GTGCTGCGCAGCGGCGCGTTCGCGATCGTGACCGACGTGGTCCCGCGGATCGGGCACATCGAGCCGCGCACGCTCGCGCACTTCGCGTCGAGGCATGCGTGGACGACGGAGCGGCCGGGCGCGCATCCGGGGTGACGCTCGAGACGCGGACACGGTCGGGTCGGGACGTCTGTCGGTCAGGTGCCCTGGGGCTCGAGGGGTCCGGAGGCGCCGCCGGGGACGTCGCGGTCGCGGCCGCCGACGCGGAGGTGGCGGTTGCGGCGGAGGACGTCGCGCAGGTAGTCGGCGTGCTCGTTGTCGCGGAAGCTGTCCTTCAGGAGATCGAGCAGCTCGCGCGACCACGGGCGGTCCTCGGTGTTCTTGATCGCCTCCGTGAGCGCGATCATCGCGGCCTCGCGGCGGTGGGCCTCGGCCTCGTGCTCGCGCGCCTTCGCGATCGCGCGCACGAGGAAGAGGAGCGCGACCAGCAGCGCGAGCGCCAGCGCGGCGAGCGCGAACTGCAGGATGTTCAGGCCACCGCCCGCGAAGTCCTGCAGGCGCGTGAGGATCGTGTTGGTCTGCTGCGGCCCCTCGCGCGCTTCGATCTCCTCGAAGGCGTCCTGGACGCCGAGCACCATGCCGCGCGACATCGTGCGCGTGGTGTCGGCGATCACCTCCTGCGTCTCGGGCGATGCCATCGCCTCCCGCAGCGCGGGCCCGAGATCCTCACGCAGCGCGGCGCGCAGCGCGGGGCCGAGCTCTTCGCGGACGGCGACCGCGAGGGCGGCCGCGCTCTGCTGCGCGACGAGCGCGACGGCCTGCGACATGCGCTCGATCGTCTCGTCCGAGAGGATCCGCCTCAGGCTCGCGTCGAGCGCGCGCGTGAGCGTCTGCACCATGGCGGGTCCGATGTCGCGCTCGATCACGTCCGCGAGCGTGTCGGAAACCCGCGCCACGAACTGCTGCGAGAGCTCGGTGAGTCGCGCCGCCCGCTCCTCGTTGGTGAGCGCCTCGATCGCTCCGTCGGTGACGTTGCCGATCAGCTCGCGCGTCGCGTCTTGCACCGCGGGCATGCCGAGGACCTCGGCGATCAGCTCTTGCGTCTCGTCGTCGGCGAGCGTGCGCAGGCTCTCCTGGATCAGCGGCTCGGGGACCTCGCCCGCCATCTCGCCGGCGATCGCGCCCGCGTGGGTCGCGCACCCGGGGAGCCACGTCGCGCTCAGGATGGCCACGCCCAAGCTCGTCACTGCACGTGCCCAGCGATCGTTCGCGCGCGAGAACCCCATCTGCTCACCTCGTGGGGAAAGGGGGCAGCAAGTAGGGTGCCCCCACACGATCCGGCGCGATGCGCGGGTTGCGAGCGGATTGATCGTACGAGCGTGGAAGCGCTCGTGGCGACGCGCCCCGCGCCGTGGCGACGGCGTCGTTCAGCGGTCTCGCGCGAAGATGCACGCCAGCTCGTACGGCGGCGTGATCTCCAGCTGGTCGTAGCGGCACTCCGCGGGCGGCTTGTCGGGGCGCCATCGCACGAACGTGGTCGCGTGACGAAAGCGGGTGCCCTGCAGGTGGTCGTACTTCACCTCGCAGACGCGCTCGATGCGGAGCGGCTCCCACGAGAGATCCTTGCCCGCGCTCCACCGGCTCTGAAGGCCGGGCAGGCGCTGCGACGCGCCCGTCTGCATCGCCTTCGCCCACTCGCCCCACGGGTGCGCGTCGACCGCGCCGTCTCGCAGACGCAGCGGCTCGAGCTCCTCCGCGAGGCGGCGCCGCGCGTCCATCGTGAACGACGACGTGACGCCGACGTGCTGGAGCGTGCCCGCATCGTCGTAGAGCCCGAGCAGCAGCGACCCGACCAGCGTGCCGGGGCCGTTCTTGTGCCAGCGAAAGCCGGCGACGACGCAGTCCGCCGTGCGCGCGTGCTTGATCTTGATCATCGCGCGCTTGCCCGGCTGGTAGGTGCCGTGCTCCGGCTTCGCCATCACGCCGTCGAGACCGGCGCCCTCGAAGTGCCGGAACCACTCCTGCGCGATCGCGCGATCGCGGGTCGCAGGCGTGAGGTGGATCGGCGGCGCCGCGCCCGCGAGCGCACGCTCGAGCGCGGCGCGCCGCTCCGCCTGCGGCCTCGCGCGCAGATCGAGGTCGCCCTCCGCCAGCAGATCGAACGCGACGAACGAGGCGGGCGTCTGCTCGGCGAGCTTCGCGACGCGCGACGCCGCGGGATGCAAGCGCATCTGCAGCGCCTCGAAGTCGAGCCCACGCTCGGCCACGATCACGATCTCCCCGTCGATCACGCAGCGCGTCGGGAAGTGCTCGAGGAAGGGCGCCGCGAGCTCGGGGAAGTAGCGATCGAGCGGTCGCTCGTCGCGGCTCTGGGTGTAGATGCGATCGCCGTCGCGGAA
This sequence comes from Myxococcota bacterium, assembly GCA_030855295.1. Classification (GTDB taxonomy): domain Bacteria; phylum Myxococcota_A; class Polyangia; order Polyangiales; family Sandaracinaceae; genus Sandaracinus. The sequence goes on from JALYRN010000378.1 coordinate 2,379, forward strand.
GACGATCGCGCGGAAGCCGTCCCACTTCGGCTCGAAGAGCCAGGTGTCGCCCTCGGGGATCTCGTCCGCCAGCTTCGCGAGCATCGGCTCGATCGGCGGATCGATCGGGTAGCCGCCGGGCGGCCTGGGATCGGAGGCGCGGTCGATGCGGGGTCGGCGGGGCATGGCGCTCCTGTGTCTATCGGCGCGCGCGAGGGGGCTCGTGGGCCCACGGATCGTAGTCGACCTCCAGCGCTTCCTGCGCGGGGCGCAGCGGCTCCGGGACGTGCTCGAGGTTGACGCGGATGCGAGTCCACGTGGTGTTCTTGCCGCGCATCGCGTCGACCAGGACGTCGCGCGCCGCGAGGTGCGCCGCGGCCTCGGGGTGCTTCGTCTTCCAGCGCTCGAGCGCGGCGAGCGCGTCGTCCTTCTTCGCGGCGCGCGCGATCTCGATCAACGGGCGCGTGCTCTTGCGCCGTCCGTCGCCCGCCCCACCGCCGTCTGCGGCCGACCGCTTCGACGTCGCGGTCGTCGTCTTCTTCTTCTTCGCGCGCGAGGGCTGCACGCGCGCGGGCTCGCCCTCTTGCTTCGCGTAGTGCGGCGGCCACGGCGCGTCGCCCTGTCCTTCGCTCTCTTGCCGCTCCGAGAGCTCGAGCACGCGCTCGAGCGAGCACGGGTGCGCGTCGATCGCGGCGTGACGATCACCGACCTCCGCGTAGCGCGCCGGCATCGTGCGCAGCGTGAAGTCCTCGGCCCGACATGCCTCGAGCTCCTCCCAGGTGACCGGCGCCGACACGCGCGCGTCGGGCTTCGGGCGCACCGAGTACGCGCTCGCCACCGTGCGGTCCTTCGCGTTCTGGTTGTAGTCGAGGAAGACGCCGTGGCGCTCCTCCTTCCACCACTTGCTGGTGGCGATCGACGGCGCGCGCCGCTCGACCTCGCGCGCGAGCGCCAGCGCGGCGCGGCGCACCTCGGAGAACGTCCAGCGCGGATGCAGCCGCACGTTGACGTGGATCCCGCGCGAGCCCGAGGTCTTGGGCCATCCGACGAGCCCGAGATCGTCGAGGGTCGCGCGCACCACGCGCGCCACCTCCTGCAGCTGCGGCCACTCGACGCCGGGCACCGGATCGAGATCGATCCGCAGCTCGTCGGGGTGGTCGAGATCCTCCGCGCGCACCGGGTGCGGATGCAGCTCGAGGCAGCCGAGGTTCACCATCCACGCGAGCGCCGCGGCGTCGCGCGGCACGATCTCCTCGGCCGTGCGCCCCGACGGAAAGCTCAGCTCCGCGACCTCGATCCACGGAGGCCGCGAGGCGGGCGCGCGCTTCTGGTAGAAGAACTCGCCCGCGATGCCGTTCGCGTACCGGACCATCACGTTGGGCCGCCCGCCTGCGCCGCGCAGCGCGCCCTCGGCGACCGCGAGGTAGTAGCGGACGACGTCGAGCTTCGTGGCGCCCGCGTCTGGAAAATAGATCTTCGACGGACTGGAGATCGAGACCTCGCGCCCGGCGATCTCCAGCGTCACGCGCTCGCTCTTCGCCGCCCCCACCGCGCCGATCCTAGCAAGCTCCATCCCGGCGGCGCAGGAGCTGCGGCGCGGCCGACTCATCGTGACGAAAGGCCACGTTCTGGAGGCACGGGCACTCCGCGTGCAGGGCACCTCGGTCCAGGAGGAACGAACATGCGAACGATCCGCACGATGCTCGCGATGGTCTTCGCGCTGGCGCTCTCGGCCGGTGCGCTCGGCTGCGATCCCGGCAGCGACGAGCCCACGCTGGAACAGACGTCGGGCTCCGAGAAGCCCGATGACGGCGTCTTCGACGACGACGGCGTCTTCGACGACGACACCTTCGGCGACGAGGGCATCGTCGACGACGACACCTTCGACGACGACGACGGGCTGATCGACGACGACGCTCTGTGACCGACAGGCGGACGCATCACCCCGCGTGGTGCGTCCGTCGCTTACACCACCAGCGAGAGCTCGCTCTCTTCTTCCGGCGGGTGCGCGTCTCCGCGCTCGGCCGCGCGGAGCAGTCGCCAGATGTGCTTGCCGAGCACGTCGATCTCGGTCGACGCGAACTGCTCGCCGCCGAAGTGGCGGATGTTCTCGGTCTGGCGCTTCAGCACGTCGGCATCCTGCTGGAACACGCGCAGCGCGAGCGGCTTCACGAACGGCGCGATCAGCTCGCCCGGCACGCGCGAGCGGAAGCTGACGACCGCGTGCAGCTTGGTGCGGAAGTCCGACACCGGCGTGCAGGCCGTGTCCGCCAGGAAGTGGTTCTCGGTGCCGATGCGGTACTCGACCTGCGCGATCGACGGCAGGATGAAGCGATCGAAGTGCGTCACGATCCCGCCCGACGGCGAGAGGATCCGCGCGACGATGCCCGGCGGGCGCGGCTCGCCGATGTACTCGGCCTCCACGCGATCGCGACGGCGGTGCACCTTCACCTTCAGCGTCACGCCGCGGCTCTCCGAGCGGAAGAGGCCGCGATGCAGGAACGCCGTGTGCGGCACGTCGAGCGCGTTCTCGATCGCGGAGAACATCGTGCCCTCCGCCACGACCGTCTGGTGCACGCTCGTGTAGCCGGGCACCCCGAGCAGCGCGAAGCGATGCGGCATCGCGTCCGGCATCGGCGCGCCGGGCGCCGCGAAGGGCGTGCTGAAGACCCAGATCCAGCCGTCCTGCTCGATCACCGGGAACGCGATCGCGCTGCGCGCCTTCGCGCCCGGCTCGCCGATCAGCGAAGGGATCGCGCGGCAGGTGCCGCCGCCGTCGAAGCGCCAGCCGTGGTAGGCGCACTCGAGCGTGCCTTCTCCCGCGCTCACCGATCCGGTCGACAGGGGCACGTTGCGGTGAGGACATCGGTCGAGCAGCGCCGCGGCCTTGCCGCCCTCGCCTCGGAAGAGCACGAGCGGGACGTCCTGGATCATCTCCGCGCGCGGCGTGCTGGTCAGCTCGCCGGACGCGCACGCGATGAACCACTGGTCCGCGAGCCGCACGACCGACGCGCGCCCCTTGGTGCGCAGGAACGCGAAGCGATCGCGGCTCCCTGCGCCCGCTTCGCTCGCGTGCTCTGCGCGTTCGACCTGCTCGAGCCGGGTATCGTCGGTCATGGCGCGCGCATGGTGCCACGCGACCCGAATCAAGGCTCGCGCAGGCGATCGAGCAGCGCCGCGGCGGCGCGCGGATCCGAGAGCGCGCGCTCGACCTCGGCGCGCTCCGCGTCGCCGAGCGGTCGTCCCGCCAGCTGTCCGAGGTGATGGAGCACCCTGGCGAGCTCGGCGCGCGGCACGGTCCGCTTCCGCTTGATCCGCTCGCCGCCGCGAGACGGGCTCGCGTCCGGGCGCGGAGAGCGTCCGAGATCCCAGCGCACCGGCGAGGGCGCCTTCGCGAGCGGATCGCGCGGCGCGCGGAAGCGGCCAGGAGGACGGCGCGGCACCCGCAGCGGCCGGCCCTCGCGCGTCGTGCTCGCATCGATCGGCACCCACACCGGCGCGCCCGCGTCGTCCTCGAGCAGCGCGATCGCCCAGAGGTGATCGGGCTCCGAGAGCGCGCCACCGTCGTACACCCACCCGGCCGCGATCACCGCCGGAATCCCGGCGCGCCGGAGGAGCTCGCAGGCGAGCACGTTGAGCTCGTAGCAGACGCCGGCGCCGAGGTGCGTCGCGTCGCTCGCGGCGTGGAGCGCGGCGACGTGCACGTTCGCACGGCCCCGCGTCACCCGCGCGAGCCAGCGACCCACCGACGCATCCTCGAGGTAGGTCGGATCGTAGCGATAGCGCTCGCGAACGAAGTCGCGGAGCGCGAGCGCGCGCACGATCGGCGCGTCGTCGTCGTCTCCGTTCGCCGCCACGATCGCGTGCGCCTCGTCGGGGAGCTCGTCGTCCGGCACGAAGGTCGCCAGGCTGTCCGCCGCGTTCCGCATCGGGAGCGCGCGATCGAGATCGGGAACGCGCCCGAGGCTCAGCCGCAGGCGCACGTCGCTCGCTTCTTCGAGGCGCAGCGCGATCGCGCCGCTCCCCGCCGCGAGCGCCTCGACCTCGCCGGTCCCGACGCGGACTTCCGACACGCGCGCATAGAGCGGCAGCGGCACGATCGCCTCGCCCGCCGGCAGACGTCCCCGCAGCGCGATCGTCCCGGCGTCCCCGCGCGGCGCCGGGCGCACGAGCGGCGTCGGC
>JALYRN010000379.1 GCA_030855295.1 Myxococcota bacterium
ACACACGACAGCCGCAGCTCGCGGTGGGCGCCGCCATCGCGCCGGCGTCCCCGCCAGCACCGGCGTCGAGAGGCGCGCCGCCGTCAGCGCGACCTGCGTCGGCTACGGCACCGGCGTCCGGCGGGCCGACGCAGGCGTTCTCGTCCGGGGGGCAGCCCTCCGTCGTTCCGTCGCACCACTCGGCCGGGCCGATCAGATGCACCGGACGCGACCACGATGTCGACGCGAACGCTCAGCGCCCGACGACGAAGGTTCCCTCGATCACCACGGGCGCGACGCCCTCGGCCAACGCCGCGCGGTACGAGACGCGGCGAGCGCCGTCCTCGAGCAGGCTGATTTCGATCGACGTCGCGTCGAGCGGGACGCACACGACCTCGTCCGGCGTCGGCGCGTCGCAGAGCGTGATCTCGAGCGCGAGGTCGCCCATGACGATCATCCCGTCCGAGCCCGCAGCGTAGTTGCCCGCCGCGACGTCCGCGAAGTCGCCGCCGAGCACCTCGAGCGCGACGACCGCCTCGCGGCTCTCGCTCCACACACCCACCACCTGGCCGGACCCGACGGTGGCGAGCTCGGCGTGCGCGGGCGCGCCGTCCGCCTCGGCCTCCGTGAGATACGAGCCCCAGCCACCGCCGACGAAGCCGCCGATGCCGTCGCGGTACCCGTCGATGATTCGCTGACACCCCGTCGTCGTCGCGAGCAGCGCCAGCGCCACCATCCCCAACGCGATCCCCTTCGCCTTGTTGTCCATACCGTCCTCCTTGGCGTGCCCATGAGCAACCGCCGGGCCATCGAGAAGAACGAGGTTCTCCGTCGTCGCGTGTGCACCGCGCTGCCCAAGGCGACACCGCGATTCACGACCGTGCAGCGGCGGTGATCGCCGTCGGCCCGGGAGGGCCCGGCGCCTCGAACGTGAGCGGGTGCGCGGCGCGCACGCCGACGGATCGACCGCGACGGCACCGGTCAGAAGGTCGCGATGCCGATAGAGCACGACGGAACGCGATCACGACCAGTAGCAGCGCTGCGATGACGTGTGCGTGGTGCGTGGTGGCCGATGACAGCGCGCACGAACACGACGGCGGCGAGACACCGAACTCGCCGCCGTCGCTGGTGCTCGCTCCAGAGTCGAGACTGGCGACGCCCGCGTCAACATCGGAAGTGCAGTAGTCGACGTCCGGAGCGCAGTCGATGGAGCCTTCCCGGCAGGTCTCGGCCGGGTCGCACGATTCGCGCTCGGCGCAACAGATCACGTCGCGCGCGACCGCGGCCGACAGCGCGGCGCAGGATCCGTCCGGTGCGTCGGTCAGCACGTCACTGCAAGCTAGCTTGGCAGTCGACCGCAGACGATCCGGAGCGCGTCCTGCAGCACACGCCGTCCGTACAGAATCCGCTCGCGCACGCCGCGTCGACACCGCACGCGGAGCCGACCGCTGCCGGAGCGAACGTGACGATACGGACGCTTCCGGCATCGACGCCAGCAGTTGTGTCGTCGCCGGCGACCGCGAAGAGCGCACAGCTGCCCTCACCCGACAGCGCGACAGCCCAGCCCAGCGCTACGATCGCAACGGCGATCTCTTGAGCTTCTCGTCCACGCCGTCCTCCGTCGGCCGCCCATGAGCAAGCGCGGCGTGACCACTCGTCGGAACATCGCGCCATGCCGCGCGCAGAGCGCGCTCACTGCTGCACGCCTGAGCAAACGGCAGCACATCGGTGCTCGCGTGTTCGACGAATCGCCGTGCGCGCGGTCGGGATCCTCGCAGAACACGCGCGGCATGGGGCGTGCTGAGCGAGCGTGCATGTCTCGTCCCATCGTCGTGTTGCTCGTGCTCCTCGGCTCTCCGATCGCGATCGCGCATGCCCAGGACGCGCAGGGGATCGATCCGGCGACGATCGCCGTGCTGCACGATCCAGCGCGGCTGCAGCTCCGCATCTCCGTCGTGGAGGCCGACCTGCAGGCGACCGAGCTGCGGCTCGCGGCGCTTCGCGACCGCACCCCCGGGCGCGTCGTGCTCGGAGTCGGGATCGCGCTGGCGGCAGCGGGCGTGATCGCCGAGGTCGTCGCGCTCCTCGGTCTCGGGGTCTCGGAGCTGGGGAACGGCATCGGCTGCGGCTTCAGCACGTTGTTCTCGGCCCCATGCAGCGACCCGCCGACGCCCGAGTGGATCACGGCGACGGCGATCGCGGGGGTCCCCGCCATGCTCACCGGGCTCCTGATGCTCGCGATCGGCGCTGGCCAGCTCCACTCGATCCCGCACCAGGAGCGCAGCTTGGTGCGACGTCGCGACGGACGTCTGTGCGAGCTCGACCTGCTCCGCTCGTCCCAGCTCGAGGCGACCGGCGACTCGATCGGGATCCGGGTGATGGGTGCGCTCTACTAGCGCTGGCTCGCGGTGACCACGCGCTCGCCGCGCCTCGCCGCCGACGTGTGGTTCGGAGCGGGCGGCGACGGTGCGGTGATGACGCTCTCGGGATCGTCCCGAGCGAACGCGCGCGCGGCGTGTGATTCTGTTCGCGTCGTGCGACGCGGGATCGAGGGGGAAGCGACATGAAAGCGACTCGCTACCGAGGATATGTGGCTGGAGGGGGAGCAATGGCGCAGAACAGAGCTTGGTGGTTCGTGGCGGCACTCGCCGCGACATCGATCGGTGGCTGCAGCAACGGCGTGATCGGAGCCTGTTCCTTCGCCAGCGGTGCGGCGTGCATCGACTTCATCGAGCAGCGCGAGGGGATTCCGCCTGCGGAGAACTGCGCGAACCTGCGCGGGACCTACACGGAAAGCGGCTCCTGCCCCACGAGCGGACGTGTCGGGCGCTGCGACGTGGAGAACATGGCTGGCGTCGCCAGGGTCACCTACTACGCGCCGTTCACGACGAGCGATGCGATGAGCGACTGTGCCGGGCTCGAAGGTGGGAGCTTCGCAGGACCGTGAGCGTGCGTCGCCTCCGCCCGAGCACAGCGCTGGCTGCCCGGCGGACCCACGTTCGACTGACACATGGAGTGCGCGGCCTACCGACCCCGACCGCGCGCGTCCGCATCGCCGTCCTCAGCGGCCCCGGGGGGTGCTCATGCGCCGACTGACACTGTGCGTTGCGGTGCTGAACCTCGTCGTGAGCGGATGCGGCGCCAGCGCGGCGCATGACGATCGCGACGGCTGGGTCGACACCGATGGCAGTGGATCCGATGCGAGCGTCGACGCGGCGCGACGCGACGCGAGCGTCGATGCTGGCGTGGAGAGCGACGGCGCGACCGAGGCGGGTCCGGAAGGCGACGCGGCCACCCCCGTCGACGCCGCACGGCCGATCGATGCGCCGACTCTGACCGATGCGTTCGCGCCGATCGATGCGTTCGCGCCGATCGATGCGTTCGCGCCGATCGATGCGTTCGCGCCGATCGATGCGTTCGCGCCGATCGACGCGCCGACTCTGGCCGATGCGCTCGCGCCGATCGATGCGACCTCGCCTCCAGACGCATCCCTGGATGTCGTCCCGCGACCGATCGCGCCGCTCTCGACGTCGACGGTGACCACGCGGCGCCCGACGCTGCGCTGGGCGCTCGCCGCCGGTTCTGACGGCGTTCGATTGGAGATCTGCCTGGACCGGCCATGCACGACTGTGCTCGCGACGATCGACGTCGTCGGTACGAGCGCGCAGCCGGTGACCGATCTGCCGACTGGCGTGGTCTTCTGGCGCCTCCACGCGCGAACGGGTACCACGACGAGCGCGACGACGAGCCCGACCTGGCAGTTCAACGTCGGGACGCTCAGCGCCCCGCTCGACACGTCTTGGGGCACGACGCTCGACGTGAACGGCGACGGCTACGCGGATGTCGTCGTCGGCGCCCACGGCGCGAGCAGCGGCAGAGGCCGCGCCCACGTCTATCTCGGCAATGCGAGCGGGCTCGGCACGACGGTCGCGACGACCCTGATCGGCCCCGCCCGCGTGAACGGCCGCTTCGGCCTCTCGGTCGCGAGCGCGGGGGACGTGAACGGCGACGGCTACGCGGATGTCGTCGTGGGCGCCGACGACGGTGTCGGCCCCACCGACACCGGCGCCGGCCGCGCTTACGTGTACCTCGGCAGTGCGAGCGGGCTCGGCACGACGGCCGCGGCGACCCTCATAGGCCCCCCCGACGGCGTGAGCGGCCGCTTCGGCGTCTCGGTCGCGAGCGCGGGCGACGTGAACGGCGATGGCTATGCCGATGTCGTCGTCGGCGCGGAGCGAGTGAGCAGCGACACCGGCCGCGCCTACCTGTACCTCGGCAGTGCGAGCGGGCTCGCCACGACGGCCGGGACGACCCTCACCGGCCCCGACGGCGTGAGCGGCCACTTCGGCCACTCGGTCGCGAGCGCGGGGGACGTGAACGGCGATGGCTACGCCGATGTCGTCGTCGGCGCGGGCGGCGCGAGCAGCGGTACTGGCCGCGCCTACGTCTACCTCGGCGGCGTGAGCGGGCTCGGCACCATGCCGGAGACGAGCCTCACCGGCCCCGATGGGGTCAACGGCTACTTCGGCTTCTCAGTCGCGAGCGCGGGGGACGTGAACGGCGACGGCTACGCCGACGTCGTCGTCGGCGCGCTCGGCGTGAGCAGCTACACCGGCCGTGCATACCTCTACCTCGGCAGCGCGAGCGGGCTCGGCACGACGGCCGCGGCGACCCTCACCGGCCCCGACGGCGTGGACGGCCAATTCGGCGTGGAGGTCGCGAGCGCCGGGGACGTGAACGGCGACGGCTACGCCGAGGTCGTCGTCGGCGCTTTCGCCGTGAGCAGCTACACCGGCCGTGCGTACCTCTACCTCGGCAGCGCGAGCGGGCTCGGCACGACGGCCGGTGCGACCCTCACCGGCCCCGACGGCGTCAACGGCAACTTCGGCGTCGCGGTCGCGAGCGCGGGGGACGTGAACGGCGACGGCTACGCCGAGGTCGTCGTCGGCGCGGTGGGCGTGATCAGCAACACCGGCCGGGCCTACGTCTACCTCGGCGGTGCGAGCGGGCTCGGCACGACGGCCGGTGCGACCCTCACCGGCCCCGACGGCGCGAACAGCTACTTCGGCGTCTCGGTCTTCTAGGAAGTGCTCTCGACCGAGAGCGCGGCGACACCGCGATCCCCGAAGCGGCCAGAACGGCGGGCCTGTAGCAGCGCTGCGATGACGTGTGCGTGGTGCGCAGTGGTCGACGTCCGGAGCGTCGGAACATCGCGCCATGCCAAGCGCAGAGCGTGCTCACTGCTGCACGCCTGAGCAAACGGCAGCACATCGGTGCTCGCGCGTTCGACGATCGTCCCGCGCGTCGTCGGGAAATCCTCGCGGAACAGGCGCGGCATGCGGCGTGCTGAGCGAGTGTGCATGACTCGTCCGATCGTCGCGCTGCTCGTGCTCCTCGGCTCTCCGATCGCGATCGCGCGCGCTCAGGACACGCAGCAGATCGATCCCGCGACGCTCGCGGTGCGGCACGATCCAGCGCGGCTACAGCTGCGCATCTCGGTCGTGGAGGCCGACCTGCAGGCGACCGAGCTGCAGCTCGCGTCGCTCCCCGACCGCACTCCCGGGCACGTCGTGCTCGGAGTCGGGATCGCGCTGGCGGCGGCGGGCCTGGTCGCCGAGGTCGTCGCGCTCGCCGGTCTCGGGCTCTCCGAGCTCGGGAGCGGGCTCAGCTGCGGCGTCAGCACGGTGTTCATGGATCCGTGCAGCGACCCCGAGACGCCGGCGTGGATCACGCCGACTGCGATCGCCGGGGCTCCCTCGATCCTCACCGGGCTGCTCATGCTGGCCATCGGCTCCAGCCAGCTCCACTCGATCGCCCGCCAGGAGAGCAGCATCGTGCGACGTCGAGACGGTCGCCTCCGCGAGCTCGACCTGCTCCACTCGTTCCAGCTGGAGGCGACCGGCGACTCGATCGGAGTCCGTGTGATGGGCGCGTTCTATTGATCGGCGTCACGCGTCGTGCGACGCGGGATCGAAGGGGGAGCGACATGGGAGCGAGACGAGGATGGTGGGTGCTCGCGCTGGCGTGCAGCGCGTGCGGGCAGGTGGAGGCGCCCGCATGTGGGGCGGCGCTGGCGTGCGGGGACGTGCCGCGGCACGTCGCGCCGCCGGCGCACGAGGGCTGCGAGGGGCTCGATCCCGACGAGTGCCTCTTGCCGTGGCCTTCGAGCCGCTTCCTGGTCGCCGACGCGACGACGGGCACGGGGTGGCGGGTCCAGCTTCCCGCAGACGCGATGCCGGTGAACGTCGAAGGCGTGCCGGTCTCGACCGAGGCGTGGGATCGCTGGGACGGCTTCAGCGGATCGACGACGATGATGGTGCAGCTCGACGGACCGATCGATGCGAGCACGCTGCCGACCTGGCGCGATCCCGGCGCGAGCCTGCTGCCCGACTCGCCGACCGTCGTGCTCGACGCCGACACCGGCGAGCGCATCGCGCACTTCGCGGAGCTCGAGCCGGCGACCGAAGCGGATCCGCGCGTGACGCTGTACATCCGGCCCGCGGCGCGGCTGCCCGACGACACTCACGTCGTCGTCGCGGTGCGCGGCCTCTCGGGGCC
>JALYRN010000380.1 GCA_030855295.1 Myxococcota bacterium
CGTCGCGGCCGCGGGCGCGGCTTCCTGCGCGCCGGCCGGCAGCGCGCCGACCGGGAGCGTCGCCGCGACCAGAGAGACCAACACCAGCGAGGCGATCGAGCGTCGAGCGATCATGAGAGCTGCGCTCAGACGTTCGCGTGCTCGCGCACGGACGCGACCACGAGCGTGCCGATCCCGAGGAGCCCGAAGCTGACGATCAGCACCGTCAGCAGCTCCTTCCAGAGGATCGGATGGGCCGGCGCCTCGGGCCGCGACGGGCCGGCGATGCGCACGACGTAGCGGTGCTGTCGCGCCGCGTCGACGCGCGCGATCTCGAGCGACGCGAGGGCGGCCTCGTAGAGCCGCTCCGCGAGCTCCTTCTCGACGTAGACCGGCTCGAAGCGCGCGATCGCGGCGCTGAGCCCCTCGCCGCCGCTGCCCGCGAGGCGCTGGGTCTGCTCGTCGATCTGGTGCTGCAGCGCGGCGACGCGGCGGCGCTGCTCGACGACCTGCGGCGCGTCCCGCTGCATCGACCCGCTCAGCGTCGAGAGCTCGGCGCGCGCGATCGCGATCTCGCCCTCGAGCTGGCTGCGGATCTGGAGCACCGCGGTCGCCGAGGCCTGCGGGTTGAGCTCGGAGCCCTCCGCCTGCAGCTCGACCAGCGCGCGGCGCGCCGCCGTGAGCCGCTCGGTGGCGCTGTTGACCTGCTCCTCCGAGTAGCGGATGCGGTCGGTGCGCGCGCGCTCGCTGAGCTGGTTCACCATGCGCTCGCTGGCATCGAGGATCGCCTGGCCGAACGACTCGGCGCGCTCCGGCGTGAACGCGCGCACGTGCAGGGAGATCGTGCCCGCCTGATCGTCGAGATCGATGCGGATGTGATCGAGGTAGTACTCGTGGACGTCGTCGATCGTCGCCTCGGCGGCGAGCCGCGAGTGCCAGTCGCGCTCGGGATCCGCGTAGTGCTCGCGGAGCGCGTGCTCGCGCACCAGCAGGTCGACCATGTCGCGCGACTCGATGAACTGCTCGACGAGCATCGTGTCCCGCGAGGACGAGCCTCCGGGCACGCTCGCCATCAGCGCCTGCAGCGGCGAGGCGCCGAGCGGCGTGTCGGCCGACTGGATCGTGAAGGTCGTCGTCGACTCGTACTGCGGCGACGCGATGCCGCCGAAGTACACGCCCGCGACCAGCGTGGGCAGGCCGACGCCGATCAGCAGCCGCAGCGCCAGGCGCCTCGCGCGGAGCGCACGCAGCACGCGGACCGTCTCGGCGCGGGCGCCTCCGGTGACCTGCGCCGTCATGCGGCCAACCTCCGGTACTCCTTCTCGACGGCCTTCAGATCGTCGAACACCTCGAGCTTGCCCTCGACCAGCAGCACGAACCGGCTGCAGTAGTCGCCGATCGTCGCGAAGCTGTGAGACACCATGATCACCGAGCTCTTGGCGCGGCGATCGGCGAAGGCCTTCTGGCACTTCTCCTGGAACGGCTTGTCACCGACCGCCGTGACCTCGTCGACGAGGTAGACGTCGAAGTCGACCGCCATCGAGAGGCCGAACGCGAGCCGCGCGCGCATGCCCGACGAGTAGGTGCGGACCGGCATCTGGAAGTAGTCGCCGATCTCCGCGAACGCGCGGGTGTGCTCGACCACCTCGTCGACATCGGCGTCGTAGATGCGCGCGACGAAGCGGCAGTTCTCCTCGCCCGAGAGCGAGCCGTTGAAGCCGCCGCCGAAGCCGATCGGCCACGAGATGCGGCCGTTGCGGATCACGCGGCCCGCGTCGGGCTGCTCGGCGCCGCCGAGGATGCGGAGCATCGTCGACTTGCCCGCGCCGTTCTTGCCGAGGATGCCGACGTTCTCGTGGCGCGCGAACGAGATCGAGAGGCGATCGAGCACCACGTGCTCGCCGTGGTTCGTGCGGTACGCCTTGGTGACGTCCCGCAGCTCGATGACCGGCGGATGGATGCTCATCAGGTGACCTCGATCCGATGCCTCAGCGAGCGCTCCAGCGTGAGACCGATGAACGCCAGCACGAGGATCCACGCCATCACATAGCCAGGGCTCGCGTGCTCCCCACGGTAGCCCGGGAACCACCCGGCGCGCACGATCTCGAGGCAGTGGAAGATCGGGTTCCACAGGAAGATCTCGCGCATCCGGATCGGCAGGACGTGCGCGGTGAAGAAGAGCCCCGAGATCCAGAAGAGAGGCCGCATCAGCGGGCCCTTCATCCGCTCGACCGTCGGGAACACGAGCTGGGCCGCCGCGAGGACGAGCCCGAGTGAGCCGCCGAGCAGCGTCGCGAGCAGCAGGCCGAACGTGAGCACGAGGATCGACGCGATCTCCAGCTCACCGCGGAAGAGCGCGTTGCCGCCGAGCAGGATCACGAGGATCACGACGTACGTCGCCAGCTCGAGCGCAACCCGCGCGATCACCAGATCGAGCGGCTGCACCTGCGGATAGAAGAGCAGCGCCTTGTTGCCGGAGATCGACGCGCTGACGCGATCCTGCGTCTTCATCACCAGCTCGTAGCCGATCATGCCGGTGGCGAGGAACGCGAACACGTCGAGGCGCTCGGGCACCCGCCGGTTCAGCAGCACGTAGAGCCCGTAGAACGTGAAGATCCAGAAGACCGGCTCGGCGAGCGCCCACACGTAGCCGAGCGCGTGCCCGCCGAAGCGCGTGCGGGTCTCGCGCAGCGCGAGCGCGCCGACCACGCGCGCCTGCACGCGCAGCCCTCGCAGCAGCGAGCTCACGGGGCGCCCGCCCCCCCGGCGAACGGATCGTCGCCACCGAAGACGTCCGGCACGAAGACCCATCCGTCGCCGCTCTCGCAGGCGATGCGCGTTCGGTCGGGCCCCTCGCCGCGCACGAGCACAGGCGTGCAGAAGCGACCGCTCGCGCTCGCATAGGTCGCGAGCGGCACGAAGACCCGATCGCCCAGGCGCACCGGCTCGTTCGCGGGAAGGGGAAGGCGCGTCAGGAGCTCGCGCTCGGCCTCGCCGTCGGCCGGCACGGTGCCGGGCCGGAGCGACGGCTCGTGGTAGACGTCCTGATCGCGCGGCACGGCGCGGCCGCCGCACGCCGCGAGCGCGGTGCAGAGGCCGATCAGCACGGCGCGTCGGGAGCTCGCTCCCATGCGCTCAGCGCTTCCGCGGTCGGGGCAGCAGCCCGAAGGGCTGTCCGTCGGCGCCGAGCACGAGGAGGGCCGCGTGGCCTCCGCGCTCGAGCAGGTCCTCGGCCTCGATCAGCGCGGTCTCACCTTCCACCACCGGCAGCTCGCGCGTCATGATGTCGCGCGCCGGCGCGCGCAGGCAACCCTCGACGCCGGTCATCGCGCGCTGCAGCTCGACGGCGGTGATCATGCCGACGATGCGCTCGTCGTCGTCCTGCACGAGCGCGACGCCGAGATCGCTGCTGGCGAGCGCGAGCACGCACTCCGAGACCGGCGCGTCGGGCGACACGATCACGAGCCCCTCGCGCACCGCGACGTCGGCCGCCTTCGAGAGCCTCCGCCCGAGGCCGCCGCCCGGGTGCAGGCGCGCGAAGTCTTCCTCCTCGAAGCTGCGCAGTCGCATCAGCGACACCGCGAGCGTGTCGCCCATCGCGAGCGCGGCGAGCGTCGAGCTGGTCGGCGCGAGGTTGTGCGGGCACACCTCGCGCGCGACCGAGACGTCGAGCGCGAGGTCGACGCCGTTCGCAAGGCGAGAGGCGGGCGCGCCGACGAGCGCGACCGTTGTCACCCCGCGCGCTCTCAGGTGCGGTAGCAGCTCGAGGAGCTCGGCGGTCTCGCCGCTGTACGAGATCATCAGCACGAGGTCGTCGCGGGTGATCATCCCGAGGTCGCCGTGGAGCGCCTCGGTGGTGTGCACGAAGAAGCTCGGCGTGCCGGTCGACGCGAAGGTCGCGGCCATCTTCCGGCCGACGTGGCCGGACTTGCCGAGGCCGGTGACGATCACGTGTCCGCTGGTGGCGTGGAGCAGCCGAACGGCCTCGGCGAAGCGCTCGTCGACGCGGTCCGCGAGCGCCGCGACCGCCGCCGCTTGCTGCCGGAGGATGTCGCGCGCCTGGCGGGCAGTGGTGTCGATCAGCTTCGTCAGCCCGCCGCTGCGAACGGTCGACGGGCTGCGCGAGAGCGTGGTGCGCGAGCTCGAAGGGGTGCGCGAGAGGGTCTCGAGCTGTACCCGCGCCGCCGAGTTGGATCGCATTCCGCGCGCTCTCCTGGGAACAGTTGGTTCGGCTCGCGCCTGGGGCACGCGACAGACTGCGTTTGTCGTCCGACGGGGCGTGCTTATACAGCGCGCCGCGCCGAGGGCCTTTTGCATGTTGCATGCCCCTCTCGGCCCGATTCCGCGAGCGGCGTGAGGGTACGCGGAACGTTGGATTTTGCGACTTCTCGGCAACGTCGCGTGCCTGGCTTGCGCCGTCGCCGTGACAGTCGTGTCATGGATCGGGGCCGGCGCGGCCCGCCGCGGCCCGCTGCGTGGAGCGCGTGACGACGGGCCGCTTTCCGTGCCGCCCCGGGCGACCGCGCTATACGGTCGCACCATGACCTACCGATCTCTCCGTCTCGCGATCGCCGCGCTGCTCGCCGCCTGCGGCGCGGCCTCGAGCCCGACGTCGACGGTCACGCCCGAGACGCGAACGGAAGCGTCCGCCACGCCGATCGCCGACGCGCCGCCAGAGGGACCGCTGCCCGCGGGGGTCACGCCGCAGCACTATCGCGTCGCGCTCGAGGTCGTGCCCTCGCGCGAGCGCTTCTCGGGCGAGGTGGAAATCCGCGCGCGGCTGGACCAGTCGATGCATCGCATCTGGATGCACGGCGCGCAGATGGACGTGTCGGACGCGTCGATCGCGGTCACGAACGACGAGGACGGCAGCGTGACGGTGATCCCGGCACGCTGGGAGCCGAGCGAGCGCGAGGGCATCGCCGCGCTGCGCGCCGAGCGCGCCGTCGGACCGGGCGACGTCGTCATCCGCATCGCGTTCAGCGCGCCCTTCGATCGACAGCTCAAGGGCCTCTACCGCGTCGACGTCGGCGACGATCGCTACGCGTTCACGCAGTTCGAGGCGACCAGCGCGCGCTATGCGTTCCCGTCGTTCGACGAGCCGCGCTTCAAGACGCCCTACGACCTCGAGCTGACCGTGCCCGAGAGCGACGTCGCGATCGCGAACACGACCGCGATCGAGACGACGCCGGTGGAGGGAGGCCTGAAGCGCGTCCGGTTCGCGACGACGCTGCCGCTGCCCACCTATCTGGTCGCGGTGGCGGTCGGACCGCTCGACGTGGTCGAGGCGCCGCCGCTGCCGCCGACCTCGGTGCGCCATCGGCCGCTGCCGCTGCGCGGCGTCGCGGCGCGCGGTCGAGGGCCGGAGCTCGCGTACGCGCTCGAGCACACGCCGGAGCTGCTCGCAGCGCTCGAGGAGTACTTCGGGACCGAGTATCCGTACGACAAGCTCGACATCATCGCGGTGCCGGACTTCGCGTCGGGCGCGATGGAGAACGCGGGCGCGGTCACGTTCCGTGAGTCGCTGCTGCTGCTCGGTGCGGACGCGCCGGAGGACCAGCGGCGCGCGTTCACGGGGGTCATGGCGCACGAGCTCGCGCACCAGTGGTTCGGCAACCTCGTGACGATGCCGTGGTGGGACGACATCTGGCTCAACGAGGCGTTCGCGACGTGGATGGCAGCGAAGATCGTCGCGGAGACGAACCCCGAGATGAACGCGCAGCTCGGGCAGCTCGCGGGCGTGCACCGCGCGATGGGGCAGGACTCGCTCGCGTCGGCGCGGCAGATCCGGCAGCCGATCGAGTCCGATCACGACATCCGCAACGCGTTCGACGGCATCACCTACCAGAAGGGCGGCGGCGTCCTGTCGATGTTCGAGCAGTGGATCGGCGAGGACGCGTTCCGCGAGGGGATCCGCGTGTACCTGCGGCAGCATCGGTTCGGGACGGCGACCAGCGAAGATCTGCTGAGCGCGCTGAGCGAGGCCGCGGGGCGCGACGTGACGAGCCCGTTCCGCACCTTCCTCGAGCAGCCGGGCGTGCCGCTGATCGAGGCACGGCTGAATTGCGAGGGCGGCACCGCGCGCGTCGAGATCGCGCAGTCGCGCTACACGCCGGTGGGCTCGGACGCGCCGCGCGATCGGACGTGGAGCGTGCCGGTGTGCATCACGCATCCGACGCGCGGCACCGCGACCGCGACGACGTGCGAGCTGGTGACGGCGCCGAGCGCGGAGATCGCGCTGCCGGAGGCGCAGGGCTGCCCGGCGTGGGTGATGCCGAACGCCGGTGCACGCGGTTACTACCGCTGGTCGCTGCCGCCCGAGCAGATGCGCGCGCTGCTGCAGCGCGGATGGGCACGGCTCTCCCCGCTCGAGCGCGCGAGCGTCGCGAACGATCTGCGCGCGGTGTTCGCGAGCGCGGTGATGCCGGGGGGCGAGGTGCTCGCGGTGCTGCCTCCGATCGCCAACGATCCCACGCGCGTCGTCGCGAACGATCCGATGGGCCTCGCGACCGAGGTCGTGGAGCGCATCGTCTCGCCCGACGTGCAGC
>JALYRN010000381.1 GCA_030855295.1 Myxococcota bacterium
GGCGTGAAGCGCGCGGCGCAGGCGCTCGCGGCGGTCGGCGCGCGAGAGATCCGCAGCGTGCAGCAGGTGCCTGCGGTGTGGCGTCCGGCGAGCGGCGAGCCGCTCGAGTCGTTCACCGCGCGCGTCGACGCGATCGGCTACGGGCCGTGCCAGACCGGCTACGGCTCGTACCATCAGATGGGCACCGCGCGCATGGGCCACGATCGACGGCGCAGCGTGCTCGACGAGGAGAACCAGGTGCACGGCGTGCCCGGGCTCTTCGTGATGGACGCGTCGTGCTTCCCGACCGCCTCGGGCGTGAACCCGATGATCTCGATCGAGGCGATCGCCCATCGTGCCGCGCGCGCGCTGGCGTCGCGCTTCGCGAGCGCGCACGTCAGTCGCTGACGCCAGCAGGAGTGCTCGCCCGCGGAGGGGCCGCACGGGAGCGCGCGGAGCGCGCGGACGGAAGGCACCGGAGTGGGCGAGCCGATTTCGAGACAGGGCTGGCGATGGCGCTCGACCGAAGGCTCGCCGTCGATCTGATCGTCGGCTGCGTCGCGATCGGCTGGGCCGCGATCTTCTTCCGGCTCGCCGGGGACGAGAGCCCGCTGCTCGCGTCGTCGCTGCGGCTCGCGATCGCGGCGGCGGTGCTCGCGCCCTGGGTGATCCGCGCGGCGCGCGCCGGGAAGATCGGCCCGCGGGTGCGGCGCGCGGCGCTCATGGGCGGCGCGCTCTACGCGCTCCACTTCGGGTCGTGGGTCGCCTCGCTGCAGTGGACGTCGGTGGCGGCGTCGGTGACGCTCGTGACCGCGACGCCGCTCCTCCTCGCGCTGGTCGGCCTGGCGCGACGGCGGGATCGGCCGACGCGGCGGGAGGGGATCGCGATCGGGATCGCGACGATCGGGGTCGTGATCATCGGCGCGGCGGACGCGTCGACGTCGGCCGACGCACTGATCGGCGATGCGCTGGCGCTGCTCGGCGCGATCGGGATGGCGCTCTATCTGCTGGTCGCGCGCGAGCTCGGAGACGAGCTCGATCCGGTGTCGTTCATGGGGATGAGCGCGGGCATCGGCGCGCTCGTGCTCGCGATCGCGTGGCTCGCGACGGCGCCGCTCGCGTCCCTGTCGGCGAGCGCGCTGCCGAGCATGCAGGCGCTCGGATGGATCGCGATGTCGGCGCTGATCCCGCAGCTGGTCGGACACACGCTGCTCACGCGCGCGCTGCGTCGCGCGACGCCGACCGTGGTCGGGCTCGCGACCTGCTCCGAGCCCGTTCTCTCGACGCTGCTGGCGATCCCGATCCTCGGCGAGCGCCCCGAGCCGGTGGTGCTCATCGGATGTGCAGTGACCCTCGCCGGCGTGCTGGGCGGCGTGCGCGCCACGCGCTGATATGCTCGCGTTCCACTCGAGACCAAGGACAGCGATTTTGCCGTGGGATCAGGAGCACGACGTCGTCGTGATCGGCAGCGGGCCGGCGGGCGAGGGAGCGACGATGCGCATCGCGAAGGCCGGCGCGAGCGTCGTGATCGTCGAGCGCTACGGCGCGGTGGGCGGTGGCTGCACGCACTGGGCGACCATCCCGAGCAAGGCGCTGCGGCACTCGATCAACGAGACGCTGCGCTTCCGCAAGAACCCGCTGTTCGCGCAGTGCGCCGCGCAGGTCGACGTCAGCTTCCCGAGCATGCTGCGGGCGGCCGAGAGCGTCATCGGCAAGCAGGTCACGATGCGGCGCGACTTCTACTCGCGCAATCACGTGCGGGTGGTGCACGGGCATGCGTCGTTCGTCGACGCGCACACGGTCGAGATCGACGCCGGAGAGGCGGGCGGCGCGAAGCGGCGGCTGCGCGCGAAGAAGCTGATCGTCGCGACCGGCTCGCGGCCGTACCGCCCCGACGACGTCGACTTCACGCATGCGCGGGTGCGCGACAGCGACACGATCCTGCGCCTCGATCACACGCCGGACTCGATCACGATCTACGGCGCGGGCGTCGTCGGCTGCGAGTACGCGTCGATGTTCCGCAACCTCGGCGTGAAGGTGAACCTCGTCAACAGCCGCGAGAAGCTGCTCGCGTTCCTCGACGACGAGATCACCGACGCGCTCGCCTACCACCTGCGCGATCAGGGCGTCCTGATCCGTCATCACGAGGAGTACGACCGCGTCGAGCCGGTGGACGACGGCGTGATCCTGCACCTCAAGAGCGGCAAGAAGATCAAGAGCGACGTGCTGCTCTGGGCGCAGGGGCGCACCGGGAACACGCACGATCTCGGGCTCGCGAACGTCGGGCTCGAGGCCGACTCGCGCGGACAGCTGAAGGTCGACGAGCTCTACCGGACCTCGCAGCCGCACATCTACGCGGTCGGCGACGTCGTCGGATATCCGAGCCTCGCGAGCGCGAGCTACGACCAGGGGCGCTTCGCCGCGGGACACGCGGTGCTCGGCGTCAGCGACGATCGGCTGGTGCAGGACATCCCGACCGGCATCTACACGTCGCCCGAGATCAGCAGCGTCGGACGCACCGAGCGCGAGCTCACCAGCGAGGGCGTGCCGTACGAGATCGGACACTCGCTCTTCCGCTCGCTCGCCCGCGCGCAGATCACGGGGCAGACGGTCGGCGTGCTCAAGCTGCTCTTCCACCGCGAGACGCTGCAGCTGCTCGGCATCCACTGCTTCGGCGATCAGGCGGCCGAGATCGTGCACATCGGGCAGGCGATCATGGCGCAGAAGGGCGAGGCGAATTCGCTGCGCTACTTCGTGGACACGACGTTCAACTATCCGACGATGGCCGAGGCCTATCGGGTCGCGGCGCTGAACGGGCTCAACCGACTCTGCTGATCGAACGACGCTGCTGGAACGTTTGGAACGGATCGCGCCGGGGGGCGCGCGTGGAGGAACCGTGAAGGGCAACGTGGAGCCGATCTCGGGCGCGGTGCTGGCGGACGACGATCCCGTGGGCGTCACCGCGCGCGCGGTGCTCGAGGCGGAGGGCGTCGAGGTGTCGCGGATCGTCACGCTGCTCGAGCGGGACGGGACGCGGATCGACGGCGTGGTGGTGCACGGGTCGGTTGCGGTCGACGCCTGGAAGGCGCTGCGCGCGGCGCGCGACCGCAGCGGCCGGCACCCTGTGATCGTCGGCGACGAGGCCGCGCTCGAGTCGCTTCGCGAGGTATGCGCAGACGAGGCTGCGGCCGTTCCCGGCGAGGTGCTCCGGCGCGCCGCCGCGATCGATCCGGTGGCCGCGCTCGGAGAGCACCGCGCGCAGCACCTCGACGAGAGCGGCGCCGAGGTGCCGCACGAGGAGTGGGACGAGGAGGACGAGCGCATCACCGAGGAGCGCGCCGCAGAGATGCGCTTCAGCGCGGGGCGCGACGTGCTCTCGGGCGAGCCGCTGCCCGAGGTGGCGATCGCGCTCCTGCCGACGCGCGACGGCTGGGAGGCCGCGGCGTGGCTCGGGTTCGGCGGCTGGAACGAGTGCCCGCCTCCGGAAGAGCACGTCGCGCTGCTGCGGCGCTGGTACGAGCGATGGGGCGCGGAGGTCGTGTCGATGGGTCGCGACGTGATCGAGGCGCACGTCGAGGCGCCGCCCAAGAGCGTCGGCGAGGCGCGCGCGCTGGCCGAGGAGCACTACGCGTACGCGCCCGACATCGTCGATCAGGGCACCGGCAGCATCGAACGGCTCACGGCCTCGCTGGTCGCAAGCCAGGTGTGGTTCTTCTGGTGGGATTGAGCGCTTCGATGAAAGAACCGGCCGCGGTCTAGTCGCCGGCGCCGGATTGGTCTCTCTTGGCCTGCCCAGGGCCCGAGCATTGTCCGTTGCGGCGGCTCCGTCATTGGCACAGACCATGGGCCAATCGATCGCCGCACCCGGAGCTCGGCCTCATGCAACGCACGCTCGGCCTGGTCCTCGATCCCGCGGAAGACGTCCCGCTCTACCAGCAGCTCTTCGACCGCATCGCGGAGCGCATCCGGAGCGGCGCGTTCCCCGCGGGCTTCCGGCTGCCGCCGTCGCGGAAGCTGGCAATCGAGCTCGGGACCCATCGCAACACGGTCGTGCGCGCGTACAGCGAGCTCGAGCGCAGCGGCTTCCTCAGCTCGACGGTCGGGCGCGGGACCTTCGTGCGCGCGCAGCCGATCGCGGCGGTGCCGAGCGTCGCGCCGGCGGCGGCGAGCGGGCGCGAGGGCGCGATGCCATGGGGATCGCTGGTGAGCGCGCGGGCGCGCGCGGAGCCGTTCACGCGCTTCCATCGCATCACGCGGAGCGCGGGGCGCGGCGAGCTGATCAACCTGACGCGCATGCAGCCGGGACCGGACCTGGTGCCGGACGAGCTGTTCCGTCGCTGCCTCGAGCACGTGATGCGCACCGTCGGGCCGCGCGCGCTCGGGTACGCGCCGCACGAGGGAGTGCCGCGCCTGCGCGAGCGGATCGCCGCGGACCTGGTGCGGCAGGGCGTGCCGGCGCGACCGGACGACGTGCTGGTCACCAGCGGCAGCCAGCAGGCCATCGACGTGATCGCGCGCGGGCTGGTCGACGACGGCGACGTCGTGCTCGCGCAGGAGTCGACGTACACCGGCGCGATCCAGATCTTCGCGGCGGCGGGCGGGCGGCTCTGCGGCGTGCCGAGCGACGCGCAGGGGCCGGACATGGCGTGGCTGCGGAACCTCGGCCGCGCCAAGGCGATCTACCTGATGCCGAACCACTGCAACCCGACGGGCGCGTGCATCTCGGCGGAGCGCCGCGGTGAGATCGTCGCGTGGTCGCGCGAGACCGGGACGCCGATCGTCGAGGACGACTACGCGGCAGATCTCGAGCTCGAGGACGTGGCGGCGCCGCCCGCGATGCGCGCGCTCGACGGCGACGTGATCTACGTCGGGACGTTCAGCAAGAAGCTGATCCCGGCGCTGCGGATCGGGTTCTTGCTGTGTCCGCCGTCGCTCGCGCCGCAGCTCGTGGCGCTCAAGCACGCGACGGATCTCGGGACGTCGGGGCTCCTGCAGCACGCGCTCGCGGAGTTCCTGGAGCGCGGGTATCTGGCAGCGCACCTGAACCGCGTGCGCGCCGAGTATCGCGCGCGCCGCGACGCGCTGGTGACGGCGCTCCGCAAGGAGCTGCCGCGCTCGGTGCGCTTCGACGTGCCCGCGCGCGGGACGACGCTGTGGCTCGAGCTGCCCGAGGATCTCGAGCCCGAGGCGGTGTTCGAGGAGGCGAGGCGGCGCGGAGTCCTGGTCTCGCCGGGGACGCTGCACCGGGTCGACCGCACGACGATCGGAGCACGGAGCGGGGTGCGCCTCGTGTTCTGCTACGAGCCGACGGCGCGGCTGGTGGAGGGCGCGAAGCGGCTCGGACAGGCGTTCGACGCGCTCGCCGCGCGCAAGCCCCGCCGCGGCGCGATCGGCGAGACCTTCGGGATCGTGTGAGCCGTCCCCTTCCGGCGGGGGGCCGCGGCGGGCGACGGAGCTCGGCCGATTCCAGGAAAGGTGGAGAGCGGTCGCGTATCCTCGGCGCTGTGCAAGCCATCCATCGCGGCCGGCGACTGTGGCCGCTGGCGACGGCCGCGCTCGGCGTGGTCGTGCTCGGGATCGGCGCGTACGGGATCCAGCTCGAGCTCCGTCGCGCCGGTGCGGATCACGCGCTCGCCGGCGACTTCGTGATGGCGACCGCGTGCGCCGCCGTCGGGCTCGGGCTGCTGGGGCTGTCGGTGTGGGGCTGGCTCGCGGTCGACACGATCGACTTCGATCCCGCGACCGGCACGATCCACTATCGAATCCGTCCGGACGCGCGCCGGACGGTGTCACTCGGCGCGATCGATGCGCTCTCGATCGTGCCTGCGCGCACGTTCGTGTTCGGCCGCGGATCGGAGGTGCTGATGCGGGTCGATCGCATCGACGCGCTGCTCGCGACCGCCGGCGAGAGCACGGTACCGCTCGGTCGCGGTGAGCTCGGGGCGATGCGCGAGGCGGGGGCAGCGATCGCCACGCTCCCCGGCGCTCGGTGCGCCGCGCCCCGCGACATCACCGAGCCGCGCGGCGCGATGGATCCCACGCTGCGCACGCGCCTCCAGGCGGCGCTCGCGCTGGGGCTGCACGACGCCGCGGCCGCCACCGAGGTCCGCACCGCGCTCGAGGCGAGCTCACCCCTCACCGCCGCGCAGACTGCGCACGCCGTCAGCTCGACCGAGGGGAGCGACCCCGAGCACCTGCGCCGCATGCTCGAGGCGGACGCAGTCGCGCGTCGCGATCGGCGCTCGCGCAAGAAGCGTTGATCCGACAGGAGTGCTCGCCCCGGGGAGCGATCAGAAGCCGCCTTCGATGCGCGCGAGCAGCCCGCGGCCCGGCCCGTTGATGCTCGAGCCGTGCACGCGGTACGCGGTGTCGAGCACGTTCTCGAGCACGATGTTCACCTGCAGCCACCGCTCGAACGCCCAGCCCGCGCGCAGGTCGAGCACCGCGTAGCCCGGCGTGCCGCCGAGCGGGATGCGCGCGTCGGACGAGTCCGCGGGCGCGAGCCGCGTCTGATCGAGCGCCCACCGCAGCGTGCCCCCGAGCAC
>JALYRN010000382.1 GCA_030855295.1 Myxococcota bacterium
CGCGCTCCCGTACGCGCCCTCCGGGGCGAGCACTCCTGTCGACTCAGCGCGTGGCGGCGATCCCTTGCTCGCCCGCCATGCGGCCGAGCAGCGCCCGCACGTCGGAGACGTGGCGGGACATCGAGATCTCGTGATGGAACACGCCGCGGACCTTGCCATCGGTGCCGATCACGAAGGTGACGCGGCGCGCGCCGAGCCCGAACGGCCGCACGATGCCGTACGACTTCGCGAGCGCGCGATCGGGATCGGAGAGCAGCGGGAAGGGCAGCTGGTAGCGCGCGGCGAACTTGCGATGGCTCTCGCCGTCGTCCGCGCTCACTCCGACGATGCTCGCGCCGAGCCCGCGGAGGTCCTCGAACGCATCGCGGAAGAGGCAGGACTCCTTGGTGCAGCCGGGCGTGAAGTCCTTCGGGTAGAAGTAGAGGACGACTGGCCCTTTCTGCAGCAGATCCTCGGAGCGGACCTCGTTCCCGTCCTGGTCTCGACCCCCGAAGGGCGGAGCGACCTCACCGGCTTCGATCATGGCCGTGTCTTGGGCTCCCACGATTGACTCCGCAAGGGTCCGCTGCTATCAACCCCGCCCTTCGAGTCGGACAAGACATGTCGAACAGCGTTCCGAAGATCACCGCCATCGAGGCCGCCTACAAGCGGCCGCTCCCGAACTTCCGCGCCGGCGACCAGGTGCGCGTCCACTACCGCATCCGCGAGGGCGAGAAGGAGCGCGTCCAGGTCTTCCAGGGCGTCGTCATCTCGAAGAACCGCGGCGGCATCGGCGCGACGTTCTGCGTGCGCAAGGTCAGCTTCGGGATCGGCGTCGAGCGCATGTTCCCGGCGCACTCGCCGCGCATCGAGAAGCTCGAGATCGTCAGCCGCGGCCACGTCCGCCGCAGCCGTCTCTACTTCCTTCGCGAGCTCGAGGGCAAGGCAGCCCGCCTGAAGCAGAGCCGTCCCGGCGAAAAGGGCACCGACGCCGTCGTGATCGAGTGAGCCCTCAGCACGAGTGCTAGCCCCGGAGGGCGCGTACGGGAGCGCGCGCTTCGCGCGCGGACGGAAGCGACCGGAGCGGGCGAGCCGATTTTAGACAGCCTTTGAGCTGAAGGGTCCCTCGATCGACCGGGCTCTCTAGTCCACCGTGCGGATGGCGGCTTCTCGGAAGCCGTCGGTCCCCGGCACGTGGATCCAGAGCTGGTGCGTCTTCGGCTCGCCCTCGAGCACGCTGACGACCAGGAACGCGCAGGGCCACATCAGCTGGCCGCCCGACGCGAACGTCGCGGCGTCCTCGGCGCTGAAGTACGAGCCGGCGTCGCAGTGCGAGTGGTAGATGACCTTGATCGGTCGGCCGCTCGCCTCGCCGCGCTCGAACGCCTTCGCCGCGCGCAGCTCGTGGATCTTGAAGTACGTCGTCGACGTGCGGGGGAAGCGCTCGGGATCGAGGCGATGGTACTTGTCGGCCTCGTTCACCTCGCGCGCCGCCTCGTCGATCAACGCCGGCTCGCTCCCCGGCCCGATCGCGAACCCGCAGCACTCGCTCGGGTACTGCTCCTTCGCGTGCGCGTAGATCGCGTCCAGCACCTCGCGCCGGATCTCGAGCTCGCCCTCGATCCACGGCCGCTCGCTACCACTCATAGGTCTTCTCCCACTTCATCGGCGCGAAGTATCGGTCGCCGCGATCGCACGCGATGGTGACGATGCACCCGCTTCCTGCGCGCTTCGCGATCGCGAGCGCGCCCCACACGTTGCCGCCCGTCGAGTGGCCGACGTGCAGGCCCTCCTCGCGCGCGATCCGGTCGGCCATGTCCCAGCCCTCCTCGGTCGGGATCGGGAGGATCTCGTCGACCGTGCTCGGGTCGTAGATCGCCGGCACGATCGAGCTGCCCATGTGCTTGAGCCCCTCGAGCCCGTGCATCGCCTCCGCCGGCTCGAGCGCGACGCACGTGATCGCGCGCGCGTGCTCCTTCAACCGCCGCGTCGTGCCCATGATCGTCCCCGTCGTGCCGACGCCTGCGCAGAAGTGCGTGATGCGATCGCCGACCTGCTCCAGGATCTCGCGCCCCGTCCCGAGGTAGTGCGCGCGCGGGTTCGACGGGTTCGAGTACTGATCGGGATAGAAGTAGCGCTCGGGATCGGCCGCGACGATCTCCTTCACGCGCCGGATCGCTCCGTCCGAGCCCTCCATCGGATCGCTCGGGACGACCTCGGTGCCGAACGCACGCGCGATGTCCTTGCGCGCCTGCGACACGTTGCTCGGCATCACGAGGTGCACGCGCACGCCGAGCGCCGCGCCGATGAGCGAGTACGCGACGCCGGTGTTCCCGCTGGTGCTGTCGATCAGGATCTTGTCCTTCGTCAGCCGGCCATCGGCGATCGCGTCGCGCATCATCTGCAGCGCCGGGCGATCCTTCACGGAGCCGCCCGGGTTGGCGTACTCGAGCTTCAGCCAGAGCTCGACCCCCGGGCAGTCCTTCTCGAGGTTGCGCAGCCGCACCAGCGGCGTGTTGCCGACCGCGTCGGTGATGCTCTCGATGCGCCGCGCGCGCGCCGCTGCGATCACCGAGCGCCGCCGGCGATCGCCGGCACGATCTGCAGCGAGTCGCCGGACTTCACGTTCGTCGCGAGGTTGTCGAGGAAGCGAATGTCCTCTTCCTCGTTGAGGAAGATGTTCACGAAGCGCCGGACGCCCTTCTCGTCGCAGATGCGATCCTTGAGCCCCGGGTACTTCGACTCGAGGTGCTCGATCACCGCGCCGACGGTGCTGCCCTCGGCGTCGACCTCGTCGTGGCCGGCGGTGAGCGTGCGGAGCGGGGTGGGGATGCGGACCTTGATCGTCATCGTCGTTCTCCTCGGTTCACGTCGCGCACGCGGGCGCGGCGTAGCGTTCTTCTCGCAGGTCGCGGATCGTCCTGGACGTCCCGCAGAGCGCACATCCTTCGCGGCGTCGCGCGCGCGTCGAGCGCGCGGTGCCGGCGAGCGCATCGTACCGGAGCAGCATGCCGGCGACGTCGTGCTCGCCCGCGAGCAAGCGCGCGGCGAGCATCGCCTCGAGGGCGCCGATCGTGCCGACCGCGGGCCCGACGACGCCGCTCTCGCTGCACGTCTCGATCGACGCGTCCGCCGGCACGTCCTCGAACACGCAGCGCAGGCACGCGCTGCGATGAGGCAGCGTCGCCATCGCCCAGCCCGACCACCGCACGATGCCGGCGTGCACGACCGGGACGCCGCCGAGCACGCAGGCAACGGCGGCGAGGAACTTCGACTCGTGACGATCGGTGCCCTCGATCACGAGATCGTGATCGCGCACCAGCGCGGCGGCGTTCCCGGGCGCGAAGCGATCCTCGAGCGCGCGCGTGCCGAGCGCGGTCCCGCGCGAGCGCGCGTCCTGCTGCACGCGCTCCGCGGCGCGCACTGCCTTGGGGCGCCCGATGTCGGCGCGATCGTAGAGCACCTGCCGGTGCAGGTTGCTCTCCTCGACGCGATCGGGATCGACGAACGTGATCACGAGCTCGAGGCCGGCGCGCGCGAGCGCCAGCCCCGAGGCGCAGCCGAGCCCGCCCGCGCCGATCACCAGCACGCGCGCCGGCTCAGCCATCGCTCCCTCGAGCGTCCGCACCGCCGCCGCCGCCGCCGTCAGCGCCGCCCGCATCTCGCGCATCCGCGAAGTGCGCGTCGAGCGAGAAGTATCGCTCGCCGGTGTCGCACAGCACCGTGACCACGTTCGCGCCCGGGCCGAGCTCGGCGGCGACGTCGCGCGCGATCGCGACGTTCGCGCCCGCGCTGATGCCGACCAGCAGCCCCTCCTCGCGCGCGAGCCGCACCTTCTCGTCCCACGCGCGCCGGTCCTCGATCCCGCGGATCTCGTCGGCCACGCCGCGCGCGAAATTCGCGGGCACGAACCCCGCGCCGATCCCCTGGATCTTCGAGGGACCCGGCGCGCCGCCGCGCAGCACCGGGCTGCGCTCCGGCTCGACCGCGATCACCTTCACGTCGGGGAAGCGCTCCTTCAGCACCCGCCCCACGCCGCTGATCGTCCCGCCGGTGCCGACCGCCGCGACGAACGCATCGATGCGCGCCCCGTCCATCGCGCCGACGATCTCCTCCGCGGTGGTCGCGGCGTGCACGTCGGGGTTCGCCGCGTTGTCGAACTGCCCCGGGCAGAACGCGCCGCGCTCCTGCGCGATCCGCTGCGCCGCCGCGATCGCGCCCTCCATCACGCGCTCCGGCTCGGTCAGCACGATCTCCGCGCCGTACGCGCTCAGCAGCTGACGTCGCTCGAGCGACATGCTCGCCGGCATCGTCAGCACCAGGCGATAGCCCTTCACCGCGCACACGATCGCGAGCCCGATCCCGGTGTTGCCGCTCGTCGGCTCGACCACCCAGTCGCCCGGCCGCAGAAGGCCCGCGCGCTCGGCGCGCTCGATCATCGCGAGGCAGATGCGATCCTTCACCGAGCCGCCGGGGCTCAGGTGCTCGCACTTCGCCCAGACGTCGCCGCCGCGGGCCGGATCGCTCGCGCGCCGAGCGCCGAGCCGCAGCAGCGGCGTGCCCCCGATCAGCTCGAGCACCGACGACACCACCGGCGCCTCTCCACGGACGACGTGCACGCCGCGACCGCTCTCTCCCACGCGCCCTCAGATCACGTAGACGTAGCGGCTCGGAGGACGGCGGCGATAGCCCAGCGCCTCGCCACGCTCGCAGAGGTCTTCGATCGTGACGTCGTCGAAGCACGCCTCGATGCGCTTGCTGACGTCGGCGAACGCCTCTTCGGTGACGGCGCGGCTCGTCGCGTCGCCCTCGGGCTGCCCGTCTTCCTTGGTCGCCGAGACCGTGATCGGCCCCTCGAGCGCGCGCACGATGTCGCCGAGCCGGATCTCCGCGGGCGTCTTGGCGAGCTGGTATCCGCCGCGCGGCCCGCGCCGCGAGCCGACGAGCCCGGCGCGCTTGAGATCCTGGAAGATCTGCTCGAGGAAGCGCGGCGGGATCGCCTGCCGCTCCGCGATCTCCTTGATCTGCGTGGCGCGCCCCTCGTTGTGGAAGGCGATGTCGAAGATCGCGCGGACGCCGTAGCGACCCTTGTTCGAGAGCTTCACGCGGGAGGCCTCCTGGCCCGTCCGAACAGCAGAGATCGACGAATCCGCCGCGAAATCAGCGCGACGAGGGAAATGTATGTATTCCCGCATCGGTGTTGTCAAGAATCGACGGGCGCCGTTGCTCCGGGAAGAACGGAGAGGGTACGCTCGCGCTCGAGCGATGGCTCGGCTCCGGGGAGGCCGGCTTGAGGATCTGCGAGCTCTGCGGCGCGCGCTACAAGGGCACGCCTTCGACGTGTCCGCTCGACGGCGGGCGGCTGCTCGATCTGCCTGATCCGCTGCTCGGTCGATCGATCGTCGGCCGCTACCTGATCCTCGAGAAGATCGGCGCCGGCGGGATGGGCACCGTGTACCGCGCGCGCGACGAGCCGCGCGGGTCCGACGTCGCGATCAAGTTCCTGGTGCCCGAGCTCGCGATCGATCCGACCAACCGCCAGCGCTTCCTCCGCGAGGCGAAGGCGGCGAACCGGATCGATCACGAGAACATCATCGACGTGCACGACTTCGGCGAGACCGACGACGGGCAGGCCTTCCTCGCGATGGAGCTCCTGCGCGGCATCGCGCTCGCCGAGGAGGTCGGCCGCGGCGCGCTCGGCGTCGTGCGCTCCGTCGACATCGCGATGCAGTGCGCGAGCGCGCTCGCCCGCGCGCACGAGCTCGACGTGGTGCACCGCGACATCAAGCCGGAGAACATCTATCTCGTCGGCACCAGCGAGCGGCCGGACTTCGTGAAGGTGCTCGACTTCGGCCTCGCGCACATGAAGGGCGAGCTCCGGCTGACCGCGAGCGGCGCCGTGTTCGGGACGCCCGAGTACATGGCGCCCGAGCAGGCGCGCGGCGCGCCGCTGACCGGCCTCGCCGATCTCTACGCGCTCGGCTGCGTGATCTTCGAGACGCTGACGGGCTCGCCTCCCTTCTCGGGCTCGACGCCGGATCTGATCCTCAAGCACATGCGCGAGCCGGCGCCGCTGGCCTCCACGCGCATGCGCAACGTTCCTCCCGAGCTCGACGCGCTGGTGAGCAAGCTGCTCGAGAAAGATCCGCGCAAGCGCTTCCGCGACGGCTACCACCTGCTCGAGGAGCTGCGGCGCGTCGCCGATCGTCTCCCGATGTCGCGCCCGAGCACCGCGCCGATCTCGCGCCACCAGGACGCGCCCGACGTCCCGCGCACGCTGGTGTCGGGCGTCGGGGTGCGCACCGAGACGATCTCGCTGCCTGCCGAGTCGACCGGGCCGATCATGCCCGAGCGCTGGGAGCAGCGCGTCACGCTGTTCCGCCAGCTCGTGCCGCGCGCCCATCCCGGGCAGCCGCCGCCCGACTGGCTCCTCGCCGCGATCGATGCGCTCGCGCTCCGCGTGTCGGAGGCGCGCGCGCTCGAGCTCGCGCTCACGCAGGCGACCGAGCAGGCGAACGAG
>JALYRN010000383.1 GCA_030855295.1 Myxococcota bacterium
CCTCTGCCTCGTGCGCGTGCTCGCCGTGCTCGATGGCATCGTGCGCCTCGCAGCGCACGTGCGGCACCACCGCGAGGTGCACCAGCGCGCCGAGCTGCGCGCTCGCGGCGAGCACGAGCACGAAGCAGGCGAGCAGTCGGAGCGGCGTGCGAGGCATTCGGACGGGCTCTTCCGTTATGCGCGGCCTCGCGGCGACCCGTCAAGAAGCGCCGACCTTGCTCACGGCGCCGAGGAACGCTAGTACACTTCATCGAATGGTGAAATCAACAACCGTCGCCCGTGCCCGCGGCCCCGCCTCCACCAAGAAGAAGCCCGGCGAGAAGCCCGCCTGCAAGCACGACGACTCCCCGGCGCGTCGCACCACGATCGGCACGCTCGCGCTCGCGCGCGCGGCTGCGATCTTCCGGGCGTGTGGCGACCCCGAGCGCCTTCGTCTGCTCGAGCGCATCTCGCACGGCGAGTACTGCGTCACCGAGCTCGCCGCCGAGTCGGGCGAGGGCCTGTCGACCGTCTCGCAGCGCTTACGTCTCTTGCGGAGCGAGGGCCTCGTCAGCCGTCGTCGCGAGGGCAAGCACATCTACTACTCGCTGGCCGACCAGCACGTCTCGGATCTGATCACCAGCGCGCTCGAGCACGCCCTCGAGCCGCGCGTCCACGAGAGCGCAGAAGAGGAATCATGAGCCACCACCAGCACCACGACGATCACCAGGGCCACGTGCACGGCGAGGGCTGCGGCCACACCGCCGTCCAGCACGAGGGCCACACCGACTACCTCCACGACGGCCACCTCCACCATGCGTGCGAGCACGGCGGCGTCGAGGAGCACGCGATCACCGTCGGCGCCGCCAACCCGGCGGACTGCACGCCCAGCCACGACTGCGGCGCGCACCCTTCCCAGCACGCCCACGGCCCCGGCTGCGGCCACGAGCCCGTCCCCCACGGCGACCACGTCGACTACCTCGTCGACGGCCACCTGCACCACCCCCACACCGGCCACTGCGACGACCACGGCCCGATCGCCTGACGCAGGCAGCACCTGATCCCAGGGGGACAGGCACCGCCGCCGTAAGTACCTGAAACCACAGGTGGTATTCGGCGGCGGCGGCCAACCCCCCATAACTTCGCATCACTTCGGCCCTGCGGACGACGGACGCAGCACGGCCCGAGAGCCCGACCGGCTCCACCGTCCGCGCTCGCCCCCGAGCGACCGCGAGCGTCAGCTGCCCGAGCCGACGACCTGCTGCCCGTCGGCCGTCATCAGCACGCGATAGAGCTCGGGCCGCCGGTCCCGGAAGAACCCCCAGCTCGCGCGATAGCTCGCGATCGCGCGCCGATCGAAGGTCGCCATCGCGAGCCCTTCCTCGTCGCGCCCGAGCTCGCTCACCTTGTCGCCGCGCATGTCCGCGCAGAACGACGAGCCGTAGAACGTCTGCGTGAGCTCCGCGCCGATCCGGTTCGCCGCGATCACCGGCGTCGCGTTCGCGACCGCGTGTCCGATCATCACGCGCTGCCACGGATCGCGCGTGTCGAGCTCCGGCGCGTGGGGCTCGCTCCCGATCGCCGTCGGATAGAACAGCAGCTCAGCGCCCATCAGCGTCATCGCGCGCGCGCACTCCGGGTACCACTGGTCCCAGCAGATGCCGACGCCGAGCGCACCGAAGCGCGTCTTCCAGACCTTGAACCCGGTGTCGCCCGGCCGGAAGTAGAACTTCTCTTCGTACCCCGGCCCATCCGGGATGTGGCTCTTCCGATAGCAGCCGAGCACGTGCCCGCCGTCGTCCACCACCGCGACGCTGTTGTAGTACGCGCCCGGCCCCGCCTTCTCGAAGAACGAGACCGGGATCACGATCCCGAGCTCCTTCGCGAGCGCCGCGAACGTCGCGACCGTCTCGTTCCCCGCGAACGCGCGCGCCTCCTCGAACCAGCGCTCCTTCTCTTCGCAGCAGAAGTACGGCCCCTCGAAGAGCTCGCTCGGCAGCACCACGTTCGCGCCGCGCTTGGCCGCCTCGCGCACGTGCGCGATCA
The DNA here is from genome assembly GCA_030855295.1 of Myxococcota bacterium. Taxonomy (GTDB): domain Bacteria; phylum Myxococcota_A; class Polyangia; order Polyangiales; family Sandaracinaceae; genus Sandaracinus. The sequence goes on from JALYRN010000383.1 coordinate 2,026, forward strand.
CGCGCTCGACGTTCTCGCTGCGCGACGCGCCGAGCGGGCACTGGATCGCCGCGACCGTGATCTCGTTCGCCTCGCCCTTCCGCGCCGTCGCCGTCGTCGTCATCTCGCTCACCGTGCTCCCGCCAGCGGCTGCTGCTGGGTGATGCAGTGGAACGCGCCGCCGCCCTCGAGGATCGTCTTCGCGCTGCGCCCGACCACGCGGTGCTCCGGGAAGAGCGGCACCAGCGCCTGCACCGCCGCCTCGTCCCACTGCGTGCCGTACGCCGGCACGATCACGGTCGTGTTCGCGATGTAGAAGTTGGCGTAGCTGGCCGGCATGATCTCGCCGCCCTCGTTCACCACGCGGCCCGGCGAGGGCATCTTCACGACCTGGAGCCCGCGCCCCTTCGCGTCCACCACCGACTCGAGCGCGCGAACGATCTCGTGCAGCACCTCGGCGTTCGGATCGTCGTAGCCGGTCGGCGCCATGCACACGACCACGCCCGGCGCCACGAAGCGCGCGAGCGTGTCGACGTGACCGTCGGTGTGATCGTTGAGCAGCCCGCGCTCGAGCCAGATCACCTTCTTCGCGCCGAGCGCGTCGCACAGCGCGCGCTCCATCTTGCGCTGGTCGACGTCGGGGTTGCGGTTCGGGTTGAGCAGGCACTGCTTCGTCGTCAGCACCGTGCCCTCGCCGTCGACGTCGATCGCGCCGCCTTCGCACACGAACGGCATCGCGAAGCTCGCGCCGCCCGCGATCGCCTGCACGCGCGTCGCGAGATCGCCGTCGCCCTCGAGCCGGTACTTGCCTCCCCAGCCGTTGAACACGAACCGCGTCGAGCCGACGTCGCCCTCGCGGTCGCGCACGAACACCGGCAGCGTGTCGCGCAGCCAGATGTCGCCGTACGGCTGCCGGTGGAAGCGCGCGCCGAGGCCCTCGAGCGCCCCGCTCGCGTCCTTCTCGTCCTTCTCGGTGCGCACGAGCACGTCGAGCCGCTCGCCGCGCGTCATGCCGGTCGCGGGATCGCGATCGGCGATCGCCGTGCACAGCGCCACGAATTCGCGCTGTGCGTCGGGCAGCGCGGCCTGCCAGAGCTCCTCGTGGCTGGGCCACGCGAGCCACACGGCCTCGTGGCGCGCCCACTCGGCGGGCTGAGCGTATCCGGCGTCGAGCGGCGTCTTCGTCGTGCTCATCGTGCGCGTCGTGTTAGCACGCAGCGCGCGATCGAGAGCGTCTCAGTGCGCGGGGTGGGCGATCGCGAACGCGAGGCGGGGCGCCGAAGGAGGCAGCTTGCGCGACGCCTGCGCGAGCACCTCGAAGGCCGCGGCCGGGATCGTCGCGAGCCACTCGTCGTCGTCGTCCTGCGACACCAGCAGCGCCGACGCGTCGACCGGGATCGCGCCGTCGTCGTCGCCGATCGACTCGAGCGCGGCGCCCATCGCGGCCTGCACGTCGTCGCGGTCGAACACGAGCGTCTCGAGGTCGTCCCAGACGCTGGTGCGGATCTCGGTGCTGACGGTCAGAGGTTCGTTCACGGCTCCGCATGGGAGCAGGCACCGTGCCGCCCGCGATTCCGCGAATTCCCCCGAGATCTCGGCCCTGGTGGCGAGCCCAGGCACCGGCGCGGGTGGCGACTCCACGAGCCACCACCTGCGCGAACGGAACCTCGGAGCGCGTCCGAGGAGCCACTCCGACGCCGCGAGAGAGCGGCAGCCCGCGGGGGCGCGACGCCACCGCGAAGAGCACCGCGGACCGACGAGACGCCGCCCCCGAGCGAGCCCCGCGATCGAACGGGGCCCCCCGCCAGAAAATCAGCTCGCCTCGATCAGCCCGCGCAGCGACTCGGCGAGGATCTCGTACGGGCGACCGCAGTAGTCGCACGAGATGAAGAGCGTCTCGCCCTTGCGCACGATGTCGTCGAGCTCCTCGCGGCCCAGCGTCGCCAGGCTCGCGAACACGCGCTCGGGGCTGCACTGGCAGCGATGCGCAATCTCCGCGGTCCCCGTGGTCTGGTACGGCATCCCGTAGAGGATCTCCGACTGCATCGCGTCGGGATCGCCCGCCATCGTGCGCAGCACCGACTTCACGTCGCTGAAGTCCAGCCGCATCCGCTGGTACATCACCTCGAGCGGCGGCTCCTTGCACTCCGGCAGCAGCTGCACGATCCATCCGCCCGCGACCGCCACCTGCTCGTCCTCGCTCATCACGCAGCCGACGCCGATCACGCTCGTGACCTGCTCGCTCTGGAGCATGTAGACCATCAGCGCGCCGGAGATGCCGTACGTCTCCGGCACCTCGACGATGCCCTGGTGCAGCGTCCCGTTCGGCAGCGAGCGCGTCATCTGCACGAGCGAGCCAGGCCCGACCTCGATCGGCCCCGCGGTCTCGCGCACCATCCCGCGACAGCTGCCGTCGGGGTGACAATCCGCCACGATCGTCCCCTTGCCGGTCTGCCCGCGCACGAGCGACTGCACGCGGAGATCGGGCGCCATCGTCAGCCGCACCAGCACCGAGCCGGTGATCAGATCGGCGAGGTGCTCGGCCGAGCGGCCCTTCGCGCGCTGAGCGGCGATCGCCGCGCTCACGGTGTGCGTGGAGCGCACGGTGATCACGCGGAACGAGCCGTCTTCCGCGACGGTGGTGACGGCGCGGTCGCGCTCGTCGGGCGCGCCCTCGGTGCCCTGCATCGGAACAGAGCCTATGACGCTCCAGAGAGCCTCTCGCAACCCCCGCGCTGCGAGGAATTGCGGCCGCGCCGCCGCGATCGGCGACAATTGCCGGGAGCGCGAAGGAACGAAGCGATGAGCCGGATCCGACTCGGAGACATGCTGGTGCAGGCGCAGATGGTGCAGCCCTCGCAGATCGACGAGGCGCTCGCGCTGCAGAAGGAGCGCGGCGGCCGCCTCGGAGAGCTGCTCGTCGAGCTCGGCCACGTCGACGAGATACAGCTCGCGCAGGTGCTCTCGAACCAGCTCAGCGTGCCGTGGGTCAACCTGCAGCACGTCGACTTCTCGCGCGAGCTGCTGAACCTGATCCCGCCCGAGATGGCGGAGACGTTCAGCTGCATCCCGGTCTACGTGCGCAAGGTGCGCAAGCAGGGCACGACGCTCTTCGTCGCGACCGACGATCCGACGAACGACCTCGCGCTCGCCGACATCGCGCTGCAGGTCAGCATGCCGGTGAAGCCGATGGTCGCCTCGAGCACCGACGTGCGGAACGCGATCCGCATCTACTACTTCGGCGGCCGGGCGAGCCCCGCGACGACGCCGATCGTGAAGCGCAAGCGTCCGTCGATCGCGGCGCCTGCTCCGGCGGTGTCGATCCCGCCGGTCGAGCTCGATCCCGCCGAGCTCGAGGACGACGATCCGAGCGTCGCCGTCGCGCCGGTTCCGAGCGCCGCGCCGGTCGTCGCGCAGGACACCGTCGAGAGCGAAGCGCCGACCGACGAGAGCGCGCCCGCGACCGAGCGTCCGCCGCCGCGCGAGCCCTCGTCGGCGCCGGCGCCGCTGCTGGTGCGCAAGAAGAAGCAGCCGAAGATGATCACGCTGACGCTCCTCGACGGAACGAGCGTGACGCTGCCCGCGCCCGGTCAGAAGAGCGTCGAAGAGGCGCCCGACGAGGCGCTCACCACGCGCGATCTGATCTCGGCGCTGCAGGCGCGCGCCGAGGGCAAGGACGTCTCGTCGATCCTCCCCGACGCGCGCTGGGAGCCGCTCTTCGCGGCGCTGCTCTCGCTGCTGCTGCGCAAGGGGCTGATCGCCGACTGGGAGTTCGTCGAGGAGTGGAGCAAGCACCGGCGATGAGCGCGAAGGCGCGTCTCTTCGTCACCCGCCGCTGGCCCGTCGACGCGTCGGACGTCGCGGGCGAGGGCATCGTCGTCGACGTGTTCGCTCCCGATCGCGCGCCGACGCGCGAGGAGATCCTCGAGCGCGCGCGCTCGTCGGGCGCGATCGTGACGTCGGTCGCGGACCGCGTCGATCGCGAGCTGATCGAGTCGCTCCCCGCGCTGAAGATCGTCGCGCAGTCGGCGGTCGGCTACGACAACGTCGACGTCGCGGCGTGCCGCGCGCGCGGCGTGCTCGTCACGCACACGCCCGGCGTGCTGACGGAGTCGACGGCCGACCTCGCGTTCGCGCTCCTGCTCGCGGCCGCGCGGCGCGTGCGCGAGGGCGAGGCGATGGTGCGCGAGGGGCGCTTCAGCGGCTGGTCGCCGACGATGCTGCTCGGGATGGAGCTCGACGGAAAGACGCTCGGCCTCGTCGGCTATGGACGCATCGCGCGCGCGGTGGCGCGCCGCGCGAGCGCGTTCGGCATGCGCGTGATCGCGAGCACTCGAGACGACCGACCGTTCCACGGCGATCCCATCGCCGAGCACGCGACGTTCGCTTCGCTCTTGGCGGAGAGCGACGTGATCAGCGTGCACGTACCGGGCACCCGCGCGACGCGACATCTGCTCGGCGAGGCCGAGCT
>JALYRN010000384.1 GCA_030855295.1 Myxococcota bacterium
CGCCGCAGCTGCACGCGCCCGAGCGCGCGCTCGAGGCGCTCGCGGCGATCGCCCGAGGCCGCGATCCGGATCTTGCGCCCGCGGCCGCGCTGTCGATGCTGGAGATCGCGCGCACCCTCGATCCGCAGGCGCTCGACGCGCGCGAGGTGATGCGCGAGGAGCTGTCTCCGGCGCATGCCGCGATCGCGCAGCTCGCCGGCGACGACACCGCGCGCGCCGATCTGCGCCGGGTCGCCTACATCGTCCTCGCCGCGCTCGACGCCGCCGGCGTGCCGACCCCCGCGACCTGAGCCGCGGAGCGCACGGACCGGAGCACGGAGCACGCTCTGCTCTCGGCGCACTCGATGCTCCGCGCGTCTCACGCGCGCGCCGATGAAGGGTGACGTGCGACCACTGAAACCACCCGATCCGAAGCTCGGCGCCGAGCGCCCGACTTGTGCTCCGCGCGGCGACCGTCCCGCTTCTCGAAGGGGCATGCTCAGTGCAGACGGGCCGGTCCGGAGGACTCATGCGCTCTCGGATCACGCCGATCCTCGCGGCCGCCGCGCTCGCTCTCGCCCCTGGATGCCTCGGCGTCATCGACGACTCGCCGGCGGGACCGGCGGGCACCGATCCGCGGGTGCGCCCGGGCGAGCCCGCCGCGCTGCCGTCACCGACGATGCGTCGGCTCACGGGCGACCAGTACCGCAACACCGTCGCCGACCTGCTCGGCGAGGGCGTCGGTCCGACGGGCGCCCTCGAGGCCGACAGCATCCTCAACGGCTTCGTCGCGCTCGGCGCATCGCGCGCGACGATCTCGCCGATCGGCGCCGAGCTCTACGAGCGCGCGGCGCTCGAGGTCGCCGACCAGGCGATGTCGGATCCGACGCGGCGCGCCGAGCTCGTCCCGTGCACGCCCGCGAGCACCGCCGACGCGGCGTGTGCGCGCGAGTTCGTGATCGAGTTCGGACGGCGCGCGTGGCGGCGCCCGCTCGAGACCGTCGAGGTCGACACCTACTCGATGATCGCGGTGCGGAGCGCCGAGGTGCTCGCCGACTTCTACGAGGGCATCGAGCTCGCGATCGCGGCGCTGCTGCAGTCGCCGAATTTCCTGTTCCGCGTCGAGCTCGGCGAGGCGGCGCCCGAGGGTCGGCGTCGCTTCACGAGCCTCGAGATGGCGAGCCGCCTCTCGTACGCCCTGTGGAGCTCGACGCCCGACGAGACGCTGCTCGCGGCCGCCGAGCGCGGCGAGCTCGCGACCGAAGACGGCGTCCGCCGCGAGGCCGAGCGCATGCTCGCCTCGCCGCGCGCCCGCAGCGCGGTCCGCAGCTTCTTCGGCGAGATGCTCCGCCTCGAGGCGCTCGATCGCCTGCCGCAGGATCCGGCGCTCTACCCGAACATGTCCGACACGATCGGCGCCGCGATGCGCGAGAGCACGCTCCGCACGATCGAGACGCAGCTCTTCGACGGCGACGCGAGCTATCGCTCGCTCTTCGACTCGCGCTCCACCTTCGTCGACGCCGAGCTCGCCGATCTCTACGGCCTGCCCGCGCCCGACGGCGGAGGCTTCGTCGAGGTCGAGCTGCCGGCCGACGGTCCGCGCGCGGGCCTGCTCGGGCACGGGAGCGTGCTCGCGCTGCTCTCCCACAGCCACGCGTCCTCGCCGACCGTGCGCGGCAAGTTCGTGCGCGAGGCGCTGCTCTGTCAGACGATCCCGCCCCCGCCGCCCGATGTCGGCGAGCTCCCCGAGCCCTCGCCCGATCTGCCGACGATGCGCGAGCGCCTCGCCGAGCACCGCGCGAACCCGGCGTGCGCGAGCTGCCACCAGGTGACCGACCCGATCGGTCTGGGCCTCGAGAACTTCGACGCGATCGGCGCGTTCCGCGAGCTCGAGAACGGCGCGACGATCGATCCCAGCGGCGAGCTCGACGGCACGGCGTTCGCCGATGCGCGCGGCCTCGGAGAGGCGCTGCGCGATCATCCCGAGCTGACGCGCTGCCTCGTGCGCAACCTGTACCGCTACGCCTCCGGACACGTGGAGACGCGCGCCGAGGCGCCGATGCTCGACGCGCTCGCGACCGCGTTCGACGACGGAAGGCTCCGCCTCCTGCTCGTCGAGCTCGTGGCGAGCGATGGTTTCCGTCACACCGGCGCGGTGGAGTGAACGCGATGACGAACTTCCGACTGTCTCGACGCACCATGGTCCGCGGCCTGCTCGGCGGCAGCGCGATCGCCCTCGCTCTCCCGCCGCTCGAGGCGATGTTCGACGGCAACGGCGTCGCGTACGCCGGCGGCGTGCCGATCCCGAAGCGCTTCGGCGTGTTCTTCTGGGGCAACGGCGTGAAGCAGGACCGCTGGGTCCCGAGCGGCACCGGCGCCGGCTGGACGCCCTCCCCCGCGCTCGAGCCGCTCGCTGGCATCCGCGACTACGTCTCGGTCGTCAGCGGCATGCGCATCCGCACCGGCAACGAGCGCGGGCATCACGCGGGCACGGTCGGCATCCTCTCGGGGGCGCCGATGGTCCCGCAGGATCCCGGCGGCGCTCCGTACGCGTCGACGTTCAGCGCGCCCTCGATCGATCAGGTCGTCGCCGCCGCCATCGGCGACGAGACGCGCTACCGCTCGCTCGAGGTCGGGGTGTCGCGGCACGTGGTGTCCGGCGAGGGCACGACGCTCCGCTACCTCTCGCACAACGGTCCCGACAACGCGAACCCGCCGTCCTACTCACCGCGCGACGTGTTCATGCGCGTCTTCGGCGACGGCTTCACCGCGCCCGACAGCGAGCCGGTGATCGATCCGCGGCTCGGGCTGCGGCGCAGCATCCTCGACGCGGTGATGGGCGACGCGCGCGCGCTGCAGTCGCGCGTCGGGACGACCGACCGCGCGCGCCTCGAGCAGCACTTCGAGAGCGTGCGCTCGCTCGAGCGGCAGATCGCGCTGATCGAGGAGCGCCCGCTCCCGCCGCCGAGCGCGTGCGAGCTGCCCGCCATGCCGGGCGACTTCGACTCGGGCGATCTCGCGGGCATCTCGCGTGCGATGAGCGATCTGATGGCGATGGCGCTCGCGTGCGACCAGACCCGCGTGTTCTCGAACATGTTCAGCGGCAGCGTCAGCCTCGCGGTCTACCGCGGGCTCGGCTCCGACACGAACCACCACAGCCTGACGCACGACGAGGGCGGCGATCAGCCGATCGTGCAGAACATCACGCGCTTCATCGTCGAGCAGTTCGCGTATCTGCTCGAGGCGCTGCGCGCCGTGCCGGAGGGCGACGGCAACCTCCTCGATCACTGCGCGATCCTCGCGAGCAGCGACACCGGCGACGGGCGCGCGCACTCGATCGACGACTACCCGATCCTGGTCGCGGGCCTCGCCGGCGGCGCGCTCCGCGGCGGCATCCACCACCGCGCGGTCGACGACAACACCAGCAAGGTGCTGCTGACCCTGCTGCGCGCGATGGACCTCCCGCTCGACGCGTTCGGCGTCGGTGGTGGCCGCGTCACCGAGACGGTCGGCGCGATCGAGGTCTGACGAGCGTGCTCCCGGGCCCGGTCGGTGGGCCCGGCGATGTCAGGTAGGCTCGGCTATCACGTGGCCGCGTCGGTGCCACCGGTCGTCGGACCGAGCGCGATCACCTGCTCCTCGCAGCCGTACGTCGTCGGCGTGAGCTCGATGATGCTGTGCAGCGGCATCGCGAGGTGCGGGCAGTCGCGCGGCGGCTTGTCCATCAGGTACGCGTAGAGCGCGCGCAGCACCGCCTGGTGCGCCACCACGAGCACCGGACAGCGCTCGCGCTCGAGCTCGACGATCACCGGCTCGAGCCTCCGGATGACGTCGCGATAGCTCTCGCCGCGCGGATAGCGATAGTCGAACTTGTCGCCGCTGCGCGCCTCGAATTCCTTCGGCATCGCCGCGCGGATCTCGTCGTACGTCATGCCGTCGCAGTCGCCCGCGTCGATCTCGTCGAGCGCGCGCCACTCGACCGTCGGCCGCGCGAGCGGACGCGCGGTCTCGATCGTGCGCCGCATCGTGCTGGTCCACACGCGCAGCTCGCCCGTCCCGATCTCCTGCTCGACGAACGACGCGAGGTGCTGCGCGAACTGCTCGCCCGCGGGCGAGAGCACGGAGTCCCCGCCGATCCTCCCCTGCACGTTGAGCTCGCTCTCCCCGTGCCGCGTCAGATAGATCGGGCGCGGAATCGGATGGATGTTCATCAGGAAGTACACGAGCCGCGAAGGCAGGTATCCGTCGACGCGGTGGGCGACCAGCTTGCGCCCGACGTCGATGACCTTGACGAAGCTCCCCTCGTCCTCGCCGACGGTCTGGTAGCCGCGCTCGTAGTGGGCGATGCGCGCGCGGAAGTCGGCGACGGCGCGCTCCGGATCCATGCCCGCGTAGTCCGGCATGTGCAGCTTCGTCTGCCGGATGTTCGACGCGATCACCGACTCGTCCTCGCAGATCGACTCGACGAACACGACCTGGATGCCCGCGGCGCGACAGCGCTCCGCGACCTGTGAGCGGCGCTCGCGGTTCGAGTTGGTCGCGTCGTAGATGCCGACCTCGCCGCGCGTACCGAACCACTCGAGCATGTCGTCGAGCGCCGCCATCGCGACCTCGCGCCGGGCGCTGCGCCCCTCGGGATTGTCGGGATCGAAGAAGGTGTGATCCTTGTGCGAGCCCAGGCGCTCACGCCGGTAGTTGCCGACGTTGAAGACCCTCGTCCGATAGCCGAGCCACGACAGGTAGCGCGCGACGCGACGCGAGATGTGCGTCTTTCCGCGCGCCGGCAGGCCGACCATGACGAGCGCGAGGCGGATGGAAGCGGGGCGGTCCCGGGGCTGTGTGGTGACCATGGGTGCGGCCGAGGATGCCACGGCGTGCGCGAGGAGGTTGCGGAGTGGGTCGATGCCTCGATACACCTCGCGTCCAGAGGGGGAACATGCGCAACGCCAGGCTCGCCATACCGCTGCTCGCCGCGATCTCGATCGGGATCGCCGCGCCACGCGCCGCCGCCCAGGATCTGACGCTCGATCGAGCGACGCAGATGCTGCGGTCGAACAGTCACGACGAGGTGATGACGGCGATCCAGTCGCTCGGGATGCTCGGCAGCCCGCGCGCAGTCGAGCCGCTCGCGGCGCGCATCCGCGACGGGCTCGCCCCCGATCTTCTCGAATCGGCGATCGACACGCTGACGGTGCTCGGGCGTCCCGAGGCCGGTCCCGTGCTGTACGAGCTCACGTCGCACCGGCGACCCGAGGTTCGCCTCCGCGCGGTGCAGGCGATCGCAGCGACGCGACCGCGCGGTGCCGAGCGCGCGCTCGTCAGCGCGCTGTCGGACTCGAGCGCCGAGGTGCGGGGCGCGGCCGCGATCGCGATCGGTGAGCTGGGCGCGACCGGCGCGATCGACAGCCTCTTCCTGGCGTTCGATCGCGGCGTGCCCGAGGCCGGGCCCGCGCTCGGTCGGCTCGCGCGGCCGGAGCACGTGGGGCGCGTCCTCGACTACCTCGGTCGGGTGTCGTTCTCGCAGATGAGCGCCGTGCTCGGCGAGCTGCTCGCGCGACGTGAGCTTCCGGCGCGCGCGCGCCTCGACGTGATCGCGCGGCTCGGCGAGCTCGCGACGCCCGAAGTACGGACCTTCCTCGAGTCGTGGATCGAGTCGCAGCAGCCGCCGGCGAACGATCCCGTGCGACGCGCCGCCGAAGACGTCATCGCGAGGATCGCACAGTGAACGCAGTGAAGAAGCTCGCCAACATCTCCTCGTTGCTCTTCGCGGCCGCGTCGCTCACGGCGATCGCCGGATGTGGCGGCGCGCAGAGCCTCGCCCACGACTTCCCCGACGATCGTCCGGCCGACGTGCGCGCCGTGCTCGATCGCCTCGCGGCGGCAGGGCCGCGCCGCGACGACGAGGTGGTCGTCGGGCTGACGCCCGAGCCGATGCGCCTCTGGGCGTGGGACATCGCCGCCGGGCGCACGCGCTGGGAGCAGCCCGTGCAGGCCGAGACGATGCCGCACGTCGCGGGCGACTACGTGGTCGTGCAGGAGCCCGGCGGGATCGTCGTGCGCCGGCTCGCCGACGGATCGATCGCGACGCGCTTCGACGACGGCGAGCTCACGCTCTCGGGCGCGGACGGCGAGGGTGAGCTCGCGGCGATCGCGCTCTCCACCGGCGGCGCGGTCGGCGCGCGATCGCGGCTCGTCGCCGTGCGTGGCGGATCGGTCGCGTGGCAGCTCGCCATGGACCAAGCGATCGGCGAGCCGGCAGTGCGCGCCGGCATGGTGTTCCTGCCGTGGGCGCAGCAGAACCTGTCGGTGCTCGATGGCAGCGGCGGCGCCGAAATCGCGCGCGTGCGCTTCACGCGGGGTGTGGTCGGCCACGCGATCGCGCAGGGCTCGGACGTGCTCTTCGGGCAGCGCGGGCTCTCGCGGCTGACCGAGCAGACGAGCTCCGCAGCGGACGCGCCGTGGCTCGAGCCGCTCG
>JALYRN010000385.1 GCA_030855295.1 Myxococcota bacterium
TCGTCGGGCGCCTGCGCGTCCGCCATCCCGCCGTCGGGGGAGCTCGCGGCGACGCACGCGCTGCCCTCACGCACCGTGCCCGCTGGGCACGTCGGCCCGCTGCACGCACCGAGGAAGATCGAGCTCACGAGGAGAAACCGAAGCGTCGTCATCGTCCACACCCTCTACGTCGAAAGCCGAAAGGGCTCGCCACAGAACCTCGCGCGCGTTCCGCCGACGCTCGCGCTCGCACGGCCGCTCTCTGCACCGCCCGGACGATCCGCGCACCCAATTTTTCGGCACGGACGGCGCTTCATCGCGCGTTCCGCCCGCCCGTTGCTCGCGCGCCGCGCGATGAAACCAAGAAGCGAGTCACGTCTCGCCCTCGACGATGGCGAGCACGGCCCTCGGATCGACGCGCTTCTTGAATCGCACGACGCGCGCACCCTCGGGGAGCTCCGCGCCCGCGCACGCGAGCGCGTCGCTGACGCAGAGCACGAGGCGGTCGATGCGGGCCGCGCGCAGGCGCGCGAGCTTGCTGCGGAGGTACTCGGGGGTCCAGAAGCCGACGATCTCCAGGAGCCATCGACGCATCGGGTTGCGCCGGTGGACCAGCGCGAAGTCGGGGAAGACGAGCGTGCCGGCGACCGGCACCGGCTCGGGCTCGCGGACGAGATCCCAGTCCGGCGCGATCGCGAGGAAGCGCTTCGCGAACGCGGCCTCCGTCGCGCTGTCGTACGACGGCGCGCGTGCGCCCTCCGGGAAGATCGGATCGTGCTCCGTCAGGATCCACGCGCGCGGCTCGGCCTCGTGCGCAATCAGGATTCGAAGCCGGAACCGGCGGCACCCCGCGAGCGGCAGCACGATCGACGCGAGCGCGCGGCCGTAGACACGGGTGGCGCGGAAGAGCGCGAGCGGTCCGGAGATCTCGAGCACGGCACCGGAAGGCGCCGGACGGACCGTGCAGATCAAGCGCAGGAGCCGGGCCAGCCGGACCACCGCGCGGGCATCACCGTCGATCTCGAGGCGGACACCGCTGGCCCTCGAGAGCAGGCCCTGCGCGATCGCGAGGTTGATCCGCGTCGCGAGGTCCGAGGGGCGCAGTGGCGCCTCGAGCCCGCGCAGACAGCGCTCGAGCGGCAGGTCGGCGAACAGGAGCGAGTCCACTTCGGCCGCGGTGATCCCGAGGCGCTGCGCGGCGCGATCGATCGCGGCCTGACGCTCGCGCGACGCGGCGCCCGCGAGGAACACGGCCTCACGCACGTCCCGTGGCGACACGATCGCGGCCACCTCCGTCTTGCACAGACGGTCGAGCACCCGGCGGGCGATGCGGAGACGCGCCGCCGGGGCGGGCGGCGTGAGCGGGATCGACAGGAGCTCGTGGAGCTCGCGCAGCGGGCGCCCCTCGGAGCGCTCGTAGGCGGCGAGCAGCGCGGCGAGCCAGGCATGATCGCCAGGGCCCAGCCAGCGCGGCGACAGCTCTCGCGCCGCGCTCATCGCGCTCTCCATCCGCTGCCGAGCGCTCGCGCCCGCTCGCGCGCCTGGCGCCTCTCGCTCGTGCCGTCGGTGACGAGCTCGTAGACGAGCGCGGTCTTTCCAGGTGCCGGCCGGAGGACCCGCCCGACGCGCTGCACGTGCTCTCGCTCTCCGAGCGATGCGCCGACGATGACCGCCACCTCGGCCTCGGGCACGTCGATCCCCTCGTTCAGCACGCGCGACGACACGAGCGCCCGCAGGGCGCCGGACCGGAAGAGCGCGAGAACCCGATCGCGCTCGTCGCGCGCGATGTCGCAGGTGATCGGCATGATCAGGAACCGACGCGCGATCTCGTAGGCGGTGTCGTTGTCCGCGGTGAACACCAGCACTCGTCGGTCACGGTGCTGCTCGAGCACGCGGCCGAGGGCATCGAGCTTCGCCTCCGAGCGCCGCGCGACCCGGCGCGCCGCTCGCAGGGCGGCCAGCGCGCGCAGGCCCGCGTCGCTCCGGCCGAGGATCGACACGATCTCGGGCCAGGAGAGGCCCGGCTGCGCGCGCAGCAGCGGACCGAGGGCGGCACGGAACACCGCCATCTCTGCGTCGTACGTCTTCTGTTCGCCCGGGTGAAGACGGAGGTGCACGACGATGCGCTCGAGCTGCGCGAGGTAGCGCCCCGCGAGGTCCTCGACAGAGAGCTCGCAGGCGAGCGGACCCACCAGCTCCGTCAGGCGATCCCGCGCAGCTCCGGGCGGAGGCATCGTCGCCGTGAGCCCGAGCCGCGCGGATGCCAGCGTCATCTCGAGGATCTCGTCGCGCGCGCCGACGCCGAAGTGGTGCACCTCGTCGACGACGAGGAGCTCGAAACGATTGCCCAGCCGATCGATCGCGCGGAGCGCACCCTCATAGGTCGCGACGGTGATCGGCGCGAGCTCGTGCTTGCCGTCTCCCCACCGGCCGACCCCCCCGATGCCCAGCGTCCGGAGCGTCTCGTGCCACTGATCCAAGAGCACGCGGGTCGGGACCAGCACGAGCGCGCGCTCGGCGACGCGCGCGATCGCGGCGCAGCCGACCCGGCTCTTGCCGGCGCCGGTCGGCATCACGATCACCGCTCGTCGATCGCACAGCTCCCACGCGTGCAGCGCCGCCTGTTGGTACGGGCGGAGCGTCGGCTGCGGCGTCGCGCTCGGTCGCGGCGGCTCGTGCGCGACCGTGCGATCGTCGATGTCGCCCTGCTCGGAAGCGATCGTGCGGATCGCCGCGTGGAAGCGTGCCGGCGCGCGGAAGCGGCCTACGCGCGGGTCCCACTCGACGCCCGGGAGCGCCGCCACGCGTGACGTCGGCCCCTCGATCAGGAGCGTTCCGCGATCGAAATCGATGCGCACGGGCGCGCCATCGAGCGCGCGAGCGCGGGGTTGCGCGGCTCGGAGGTGAACGAGCGCGCTCGGTCAGATGACGCGCTGGCGGAGCCGCGACACGCGCGCGAGCAGCGCGTAGTCGCGATCACGATGGAGCACCTCGAGATCGTGCCGCAGCGCCGTCGCCGCGATCAGGCAGTCGATCGAGGAGCGCACGGTGATGCCGCGCCGGCGCGCCGTTCGGTACAGATCGACGGCAGCGTCGAAGACCTGCCACTCGAGAGGTCCGTCGGCGAGAGGAAGACCGAGCATCGCCTCCCGCGCCAATCGGTATGCGCCCTCGTCGCGGAAGCCCTGCAGCACCTCCTGCACGATCGGCAAGCAGGTGACGATGGCATCGAAGTCGACGTGCGCTTCGAGATCGAGCGGCTCCGTCTTGCGGAAGACCTCGATCCAGACGGACGTGTCGACGAGCACCACGCGCTACTCCTCGCCGTCGCGCATCTCTTCGAGGCGGCCCTCCCACATCCCGGAGCCGCGCAGCTCGAGGATGCGGCGCGCCTTGCTCCGACGGACGAAGTCCTGGAGCGCGCGCTGGACCGCTGCGGAGTAGGTCTTCTCGCCGGACAGCCGGGTCGCTTCCTCGAGCAGCGCCTCGTCGAGCACAAGATTCGTGCGCTTCATGCGCATGGTGTGCCGGCGCAGCGTGGCGGCGTCAATGCGGGACGTTGCCGGGCTCGATCTTGGAGGACACTCCGGCCCCGACCGGAGGAGGATGCGCCCATGGAGAGCCGATACCGAGAACAGGACGCGCCGAGCGAGCTGCTCGCGTTGCGCTGCTACACCTCGAGACTGCTCGGCGCCGAGCCCTCGCTGGTGCTGCACGGAGGCGGCAACACCAGCGTGAAGGGACCGTCGAAGGACTTCTTCGGCGACCCCGTCGACGTGCTCTGGGTGAAGGGCAGCGGCTGGGATCTCGCGACGATCGAGCCCGCGGGGTTCTCGCCGGTGCGGATGCGGGCGCTGCTGCGCATGGCGGATCTCGAGGCGCTGTCGGACGTCGACATGGTCCGCGAGCAGCGCGCGGCGCTCCTCGACCCGAGCGCGCCCGATCCGTCGATCGAGGCGATCCTCCACGCGATCATCCCGACCCGCTTCGTCGATCACACGCACGCCGACGCCGTGATCACGCTGACGAACACGCCCGACGGCGAGGCGCGCGTGCGCGCGCTCTGGGGTGATCGCGTGCTGGTGATCCCGTACGTGATGCCGGGGTTCGTACTCGCGAAGGAGGTCCGCGAGCGGACGCGCTCGATCGACTGGTCGCGCGTCGAGGGCATCCTGCTGATGCACCACGGGCTCTTCACGTTCCACGACGATGCGCGCGAGAGCTACGAGCGGATGATCCGCTTGGTGCACGAGGCGGAGCTCGAGCTGCAGCGCCTCGGCGCGTGGGCGGCTCCGGCGCGCCTCTCCGAGAGCGCTGCCGCCGAGAGCCCGCTCGATCTCGTGGCGCTCGCGTCGATCCGCCGCGACGTGAGCCGCGCGGCGGGCAAGGCGATGATCACGATGTGCGACGCGAGCCCGGACGCCGCTGGCTTCGCATCGCGTGGCGACGTCGGCGACCTCGCCACGCGCGGCCCGGTCACGCCCGATCACGTGATCCGCACCAAGCGCATCCCCGCGGTGCTCGAGAGCGATCCCGCCGCGGACGTCGAGGCGTATGCGCGCGCGTACGCCGCGTACTTCGCGCGCCACGACGACGGCTCGCGCACGATGCTCGATCCCGCGCCGCGCTGGGCGGTCTGGAAGGGCGTCGGCACCCTCGCGTTCGGCACGACGGCGAAGGCCGCGTCGCAGGTCGGCGACATCGCGCGCTCGACGATGCGCTGCTTCCAATGGGGTGAAGCGCTCGGCGGCTGGCGCCCGCTCGGCGAGGCCGATCTCTTCGAGATGGAGTACTGGGAGCTCGAGCAGCGGAAGCTGCGCAAGGGCGGCGCGACGCCAGCGCTCGCGGGCAAGGTCGCGCTCGTCACCGGCGGCGCGACCGGCATCGGGCGCGCGATCGCATCGATGCTCCGCGAGCACGGCGCCGCGGTGTGCGTGCTCGATCGCAAGCCCGAGGTGCGCGAGACCTTCCGCGGCCCGGACGCGCTCGGGATCGAGTGCGACGTCACCGAGCGGACGCAGGTCGACGCCGCGGTGGCGGCGTGCGTGCAGCGCTTCGGCGGGCTCGACGTGCTGGTGTCGAACGCCGGCGACTTCCCGGGGAGCAAGCGCATCGAGGAGCTCGACGACGCGCTCTGGGAGCGCACGCTCGCGCTCAACCTCGGCTCGCACATGAAGGTCATGCGGGCGGCCGCGCCCTTCCTGATGCGCGGCATCGACGCGTCGATCGTCGTCGTCGCCTCGCGCAACGTCCCCGCGCCCGGCCCCGGCGCCGCGGCGTACTCGGTCAGCAAGGCCGGCCTCACGCAGCTCGCGCGCGTCGCGGCGCTCGAGCTCGCGCCGAGCGGCGTGCGCGTGAACGTCCTGCACCCCGACAAGGTCTTCGACACCGAGCTCTGGACCGACGAGACGCTCGCGCTGCGCGCGCAGAGCTACGGCGTCGGCGTCGACGAGTACAAGCGCCAGAACCTGCTCCACGCCGAGGTCACGACCCGCGACGTCGCCGAGGCTGCGCTCGCGTTGATCAAGATGCGCGCAACCACGGGAGCGCAGCTCCCGATCGACGGCGGCAGCGACCGCGTCGTCTGATCTGAACGCGGGTCTCTGCGTACTACACCCGGGGCAGTGCACGAGATCATCTCAGCGACTCGAGCCGCTCAGCGCACGTTCGGCTCGAACGCGAGGCGCACGATGTATTCGACGAATCCGCCGCGAGGGCCCGGATTGAACCGGAACCGGGTCGCGATGGCGACCACGCAGTCGCCGACCTCCGCGCGTGCGAGAGCGCTCGCTTGCATCCGCGCAGTGACGCTCCCCGATCGGTCGATCCGAACCGCCAGATCGATCGTTCCGCGAAGCGAACGATCATCGCGTAGCGAACGCTCGTAGCACGCGCGGAACGCGGCCTGTCGCGTCTGGAACATGCGGAGCAGTTGGCGGGCATCGAACGCTCCGGAGCCGCCGCGCTGCATGAGGTCGGTGGGCGGCACGAATGATCCGCGCGCCGCGAAGTGCTCGGATCGACGGGGCAACCGTGCCCCTGGAGAGTTCTGCGCGCACGACCGCATCTCGCGACGCGCCGTCGTCAGCGCGCGCAGGAGTTGTTCGCGGCTGCGTGGATCACGTTCGGAGAGAATGCGCTCGGAGAGCTCGAGCACGAGCTCTGCAGGCTGGGCGCAGTCACTGCTGAGATTCGCGCTCGCTTCCGCGCGCGCAGCGAGCGCGAGCGCGGAGGCGTCCTGCGCTCGAGCGCGCGCTGCAGCCGACGCCACGACCATCACCAGGAAGAGGGACATGGTTCTCATGACGTGCCCATCGTCGCGCCGCCGCGTCGATCGTTGCTCGGCGGCGCGACATCGAGCGCCGCTATTCCGCCCCGCTCGGCGATCAGCGCCAATCGCGCGCAACATCGCCGCTCGCCCGTCGATGTTGTCGCATGCGTGTCGATC
>JALYRN010000386.1 GCA_030855295.1 Myxococcota bacterium
AGTCCGCGCCGGTCTCGACCGCGCCCGGCGCGCACGCGCCCTGGCGGGTGCACGCGCCGACCGGCGCCCATTCGCCGCCGACGCACTGCTGCGTCTGCAGGCCGCACATCTCGCACGCGAGCTCGCGGGTGCCGGTGCCGGTGCACGAGCACTCCGTCGGCGCGTCGCACGCGGCCCATGTGCCGTCGGTGCAGCGCTCGAGCCCGTCGCCGCACGCGCCGGGGCAGCTGCGCTCGCCCGAGCTGCCGATCGACGGATCGTCGTCGTCGCAGTCGACGTCCGCGCGGAAGCCGTCGCGATCGTCGTCGGGCGCGGGCGGGCCGCCGTCGCCGCGCGGGATGATGTCCGTGCCCCGCGCGCAGCCGGCCGCCGCGAGGACCACCACGACGACGAGAGAGGTCCAGCGCATCCGAGACGAGTGTACCTCCGCCGTCGGCGCGAATGGGAGGCGGCGGCGCGGGCTGCGAGGAGGGCGGGCTCATCCAGAAGCGCACGCCGCGGCGGCGAGCTCGACGAGGTGGGACCGACGTGATGCGGCGCGAGCGACCCCTATGCTCGCCGCGCGGCGTCGCCGTTCGGGCGGGCCGGGCCGAGCGTGCCGGCGAGGCTCGCGATGATCGTGACGAGCTCCGAGCCGTCGACCGGCTTCGCGAGGTGCATCTGGTAGCCCGCCGCGATCGCACGACGACGGTCGTCGCTGCGCGCGTACGCGGTCAGCGCGATCGACGGAGTGCGCCCGCCCTGCGCCGGACCGAGCTGCCGGACGCGCCGGATGAGCTCGTAGCCGTCGACCTCCGGCATGCCGATGTCGCTGACCAGCACGTCGGGACGCGCCTGGGAGATCCGCTCGAGCGCCTCCGCCGCCGTCGAGGCGCAAGCGACCGCCGCGCCGCTCGCTTCGAGGAGGCGACGCACCATCTCGCGCGAGTCGGCGTCGTCGTCCACGACGAGCACGCTCACACCGGAGAGCCCGGGCACCCCGTCGAGGCCCTCGAGCGCCGGCGTCGGCGCGGTGGGGTGGCGGCGCGAGACGGCCGTTCTCTCGGCGTCGTCGCGGAGCGGCGCGACGGGCAGCGAGACGATGAACGACGCGCCGAGACCCTCGCCGGGGCTCTTCGCGCCCACGGTCCCGCCGTGCAGCTCGACGAGCTGCTTGACGATCGAGAGCCCGAGGCCGAGGCCGCCGTGGCGCCGCGTCGAGGTGCCGTCGGCCTGGCGGAAGCGATCGAAGACGTGCGCCAGGAAGTCCGGCCGGATGCCCTCGCCGGTGTCGTGGATCGAGAGCTCGACGTGCGAGCTCACGCGCTCGAGCCGCACCTCGACCCTGCCGCCGCGCGGCGTGAACTTCACCGCGTTGTGCAGCAGGTTCCACACGATCTGCTGCAGCCGATTCGGATCTCCCGAGACCGGCCCCGCGAGCGGATCGAGCACCTCGACGAGCCGCAGCCCCTTGGCCTCCGCGGCCGGTCTCACCGTCTCGAGCGCCGCAGCGACCGTGTCCGCGAGGCTCACGCGCTGCACGTCGAGACGGATCGTGCCCGCGATGATCCGGCTCATGTCGAGGAGGTCCTCGACGAGCTGCGCCTGCACGCGGGCGTTGCGCTCGATCACGTGCATCCCCGAGAGCGCGTCCTCGCCCTTC
Source organism: Myxococcota bacterium (assembly GCA_030855295.1). Taxonomy (GTDB): domain Bacteria; phylum Myxococcota_A; class Polyangia; order Polyangiales; family Sandaracinaceae; genus Sandaracinus. The sequence continues at coordinate 1,643 of JALYRN010000386.1, forward strand.
ACCGTGCCCTGGCGGATGAGCTGGCTCCATCCGAGGATCGCGTTGAGCGGCGTGCGGAGCTCGTGCGAGAGCGTGGCGAGGAACTCGTCCTTGAGCCGGCTCTCCTCCTCGGCGCGCGCACGCGCCGCCTGCTCGGAGGCGAGCAGCGCCTGTCGCTCCGTGAGCAGCCGCTCCTGATCGCTGACGTCGGTGTTCGTGCCGAACCAGAGCGCGATGTTCCCCGCCGCGTCCCGGAGCGGCGCGACGCGCGTCAGGAAGGGGCGCAGCGCGCCGTCCGCGCCTCTCAGCGGGAACGTCATGTCGAAGACCTCGCCGCTCGCGATCGACGCGGTCCAGCGCTGCATCACGAGAGGCAGGACCTGGGGGTCGTGGACGCTCTGCCAGGCCCAGCCCTGCATCTGCTCCGGCGTCGTCCCCGTGTACTCGAACCAGCGATCGTTGTACCAGAAGATCCAGCCGTCCGGCCTCGCCATCCAGGCGAGCTGAGGCATCGAGTTCGCGAGCTGACGGAACCGCTCCTCGCGATCGCGCGCCGCGCGCTCGGCCGACATGCGCGCGGTCGTCTCCCAGATCGTCACGAGCAGCCCGAGCTCGTCCTCGCCCGGCAAGCGCACGCGGTGCATCGACGCGCTGAAGAAGCGCTCGCCTGCGTCGGCGGTGCGGTCGCCGAGCGCCGGCAAGGGCTCGTCGACGAAGGTGTGGGGCTCGCCGGTCTCGAGCACGCGACGGCAGCGCGCCGCGAGCTCGGGGCTCTGCTCGGGCCACACCTCGTCGACGGTGCGGCCGACGACCTCGCGCCCCGCCGCGAGCGCGAGGTACGCGGGGTTCACGAGCCGGTACCGCAGATCGCGCCCACCGATGATCGCGACGCTCGCGGGCAGGTGCTGGATCACGGTCTCGACCAGCCTGCGCTGGAGAGCCTCTCGCTCCGCCGCCTCGCGTCGCTCGGTGATGTCGAGGTACGTCCCCACGCATCTCGTCGCCCGCGGGCCCTCGTCCGATCGCTCGAACACCGCGCGACCGCGCACGCGGATCCACCGGGTCGCGCCGTCGGTGCGGACGATGCGCTGCTCGACGTCGAACTCTCCGGGGCCGTCGGGGCGCATCGCGCGCTCGACCTCCGCGTTCACGTGCTCTGCGTCGTCCGGATGGAAGTGCGACTGCACCTTCGCGAACGTGAGCGGCTCATCGGGCGCCCAGCCGTAGATCTCGCGGCCGGTGTCGTTGACGGCGACGGCGTCGGTCGCGAGATCGATGTCGAACGTGCCGAGCTGGACGATCTCGATCGCGAGGCGGAGGCGCGCCTCGCTCTCCAGCAGGCGCGCCTCGGCCTCCTTGCGCTCGTGGACGTCGATCACCGAGCCGACGAACCCCAGGAGCTCGCCGCCGGGGCCGAACCGCGGGCGACCGGCGTCGATCACCCAGCGGTACGCGCCGTCGGCCCGACGGATCCGGAAGTCGGCCTCGTACGCGGTGCGGCGGGCGAGCGCGTCGCGGAACGCGCCCGCGGCAGCCGCACGATCGTCGGGATGCGCGGCGTTCGCCCACCCGTAGCCGAGCCCCTCCTCGACGGTCTGGCCGGTGAACTCGTACCAGCCGCGCGACAGGAACGAGCAGTACCCGTCGGGCTCCGTGACCCAGAGCATTGCGGGCGCGGCGTCGGCCAGCACCCGGAAGCGACGCTCGCTGTCGCGCACCTCGATCTCGGCGCGCTTCTTCGCCGTGATGTCGATCGTGATCCCGTCGAAGCGCAGCGGGTCGCCCGCCGCGTCGTACAAGGCGCGGCCGACCGCGTGGATCCACTTGATGCGGGTGCCGTCGGGCGAGACGGTGCGGTACTCGATGTCGCAGCGCTCGCCGCTCGCGATGCTCTCGTCGATCGCGCGGCGCGTCGCGTCGCGATCCTCGGGGTGCATCCGCTCGTAGAACGTGTCGATCGCGACCTCGGCGTCGGGCGGCAGATGGAAGTGCTCCCTCACCGTCGCGTCCCAGATCAGCCGATCGAAGGGCAGCGGGCAGTACCAGATGCCGACGTTCGCGCCGTGGACGACGATCTCCATCTGCGCGCGGCTGCGCGCGAGGAGCTCCTCGGCCTGCTTGCGCCCGGTCAGGTCGTGGATCGTCAGCACCGCGAGCACGATCTCGCCGTCTGCGCCGCGAACCGGCGTGCCGCTGTAGACGAGGGCCTTCTCCCAGCCGCGATCGAGACGGCGGACGCGCAGCTCCATCGGCGAGACGGTCTCGCCGCGGAGCACGCGCGACAGCGGCCACGCGTCGAGCGGCACCGGCTCGCCGTCGGGCGTCCGGAGCTCGAACGTGTCCGGATACCGGCTCAGGTGCATGTTCGCCTGCGCGAGATCGTCGAAGTCGTGCATCGCGAGCGCCGCCGCGTTCCAGTCGACGACGTTCCCCGACGCGTCGGCGGCGATGACGCCCTCGGACACGCTCGAGAGGACCGCGGCGAACTGCGCGAGCCGCACGCGCTCGCGCTCGCGCTCGAGCGCCTTGCGGTCCGAGATCTCGTGCATCGAGACGACCGCGCCGACCTTCTCGCCGCCCGGCCCGAAGATCGCGCGACCGCTGGCGATCACGTGTCGCGGCTCGCCGTCGCGCGGCGCGATCACCATCTCCGCGTCCTTCACCTCGCCGTCGCGGAGCGCGCGGAGCAGCGGGACGTCCTCGGCGCGCAGCGGCGTCACGCCGTCGGCCGCGAAGAGGCCGTAGTGCTCGGGCCACCGCTCGGAGGGGAGCGGCTCCTCGGGCAGGCCGTGCATGCGCCGCGTGGCGCGGTTGAAGTACCGGAGCACGCCCGCGGCGTCGCACGCCACGATGCCGTCCTCGGTGTGGTCGAGCACGGCGCGGAGGAGATCGCTCTCCGCGCCCTGGCCGAGCAACGCATGGAGGTGCGGGCGTGCCGCAGTCGTCTCGGGGGTCGTGGCTTCGCGGCGGGACATCGTTCTCCCCGCGCGTGAGGCGGGGCAGGAGGGCGTTCCGAGGGCCACATAGGCGCCGCCCCCGCCGATCGAAGGCGAGCATCATCGGGCATTGGCTCTCGGGCGTGCGCGCGTGTCGATCACGCCTCCCGCCGCGCCCTGATCCGGGGCGCGATCACGGCGCCGCGATCAGCCACGGGAGATCGAGGGTGCTGCCGAACCACCAGTTGAGCTTGCGGGGCGGAGAGAGGCGCCACTCGGCGAGGCCGGCGGCGGGGCCGCCGGGGCGGTGCCAGCTCTCGAGGTTCGCGCGGCAGTTGGTCAGGAGGCCGCGCGCGGTGGCGAGCAGCGCGGCGTCGTCGCTCCCCAGCGCTCGCCGCGACCATGCGCCGCGCGCGACCAGGCCTGCGACGTCGCAGGCGTGCTCGATGTCGGGCGCGTCGCGGGTGACGCTCGAGACCAGATAGTACGGCGAGATGCCGGCGCCGTCGGGCGCGCTGCCGGTGGTGCGCACGAAGTCGGCGAGGCCCGCGAGGAATTCGAGCGCGTCGTCGTCCTCGGAGTGCACGTAGTAGCGGAACACCGCGTCGCCGAGGAGCGCGCTCATCCACGGCGAGCAGATGCGCTCCGAGCGGCCGTCGCCCTCGTGCGAGTCGCTGGTGTGGAGGAGACAGCCCTCGGCCGCCCAGCCCGACACCGGCTCGCGCGCCATGCGGAAGGTCTCGGTCGCGACCTCGCGCGCGCGCGCCGAGTGCGACGCGCCGCCGGTCGCCTCCCACGCGATCAGCGCGGCGAGCAGCGCGTAGGTCTGGTGGCGCTCGGTCCAGAAGCCGGTCGACGCCGCGTACGTCTCGTTCCAGCCCGCGCCGGCGCGCGCGACCGCCTCGATGCGCGGGAGGTGGCGGGTGTCGCCGGTCAGCATGAGGTCGACGAAGAGCGCGCCGCCGTACGCGTACTTGAGATCGCCGGGAGCCAGATCGAGGTGGCCTCCGGCCGTGAGGTGCGCGGCGTAGAACTGCGCGGCGCGGTGCGCGTGCCGCAGCCACGCGACGTCGCCGCTCCGCACGTACGCGCCGAAGAGCGTGAGCGCGCGCTGGAAGAGCCACGGCTCTTGCTCGGTGACGTAGTCGATGCGGTTGCCCGCGGTGACGCGCGGGTCGACGTCGTTCACGCCGGTGCGCGCGAACTGCGGATAGACGTCGTCGAAGAACGCCCAGCCCGCGTCGGTGCCGAAGGGCTCGGTGCGCGTGCGCAGGATGCAGGCGCCCAGCCAGCTCGCCGGGAACGTGGCGAGCACCGGAGGCTCTCGGACGCCGGCCGACGCCGGGTACTCGCTGGGAAAGAAGGTGCTCGCGTCGATCGCGGTCCACGTCGACCACGGGTCGCCCATGCGCGCGGGCGACGACGCGGGCGCTGCGCCCCAGTGCACCTGGACCTCGACCGGGTCGCGCGACGAGAAGGTCATCGAGAGCTGCACGAGCGCGGAGCGCACGCTCTCGGGGAACGCGGCGGCGCCCGAGAGCGAGCGCCAGCGCGCGAGCTCCTCGACGTGCGCGGGGATCTCGACGCCGGCCGTCGTGGTCACCCGGATGGAGCCGGCGTCGGCGACGGCGCCGCGCGGGAAGGGCGCGCCGAACGAGACGATGGTCGGGGCGCCGAGCGTCGCGCTCTCGGTCGGGTGCAGGGTCGCGACGACGAGCCCGACGGCCGGGAGATCGACGAAGAGATCGCCGGCGCTCGGCACGACGTCGGGCACGCACTCGACGCCCGAGGCGACGTAGCCGGCGTCGCACTCGCAGCGCACCGGGTCCTCGGCGCAGGTGCCGTGGCCGCTGCAGGTCACGCC
>JALYRN010000387.1 GCA_030855295.1 Myxococcota bacterium
ATACAGAGCAGAGCGCCGCCGTGGCGGTCGAAGAGCACGGCGCGCTGCTCGCCGACGAGGTGATCACCGACGAGCCGCGCGCTTCCGTGCCGGCCCCTGCGGCCGAGGTCGCCTCCGGCACGAGCACCGGGGCTGCGGGGAGCGCTCCGCCGACGACGGCCGCCGGCGCGGAGACGACAGCGGCGCCCCCCGACGACGTCGCGCTGCGGCGTGCGATCGATCTCGTCGCCGAAGGTCGATGGACGGAGGCGCACCGCGAGTACCAGGCGCTCGCGACGGAGCGCCCGGACGATCCGGATCTCGCGATCATCGCGGGCATCCTCGGGCGGCGGATCGACGCGGCATGCGCCGCCAGGCGAGCGGGAGGTGGATCATGCGAAGGACGATGATGCTGGGGATCGCGGTCATGCTCGCGGCCTGCGCCGGGCCGGGCGCCAGCCGCGCCGTGCAGGTCGCGGTCGTGTTCTCGGCGGAGCGCGATCCGGGGGAGCCGCTCGAGGGCGTGCGCGTGAGCGTCGCGGGCGAAGATCGCGGCATCACGGGACCGGATGGAACGCTGCGCCTCGTGATCGAGGAGCGCGACGGCGCGCGACTCGCGATCGACGCGGAGTGCCCGCCCGGGCACCGCGACGCCGAGGCCGCCGAAGAGATCGTCGTGCACCCGCTCGAGACGCTCGCGGGCGGATCGCCGCGCCTCGAGTATCCGATCCGCTGCGCACCGACCGAGCGTCGCGTCGCGCTGCTGGTGCGTGCGGGCGGTGAGGCGGACCTGCCGGTGCACGTCGGCGATCGCGAGGTCGCGCGCACCGACGCCGGCGGCGCAGCGCAGGTCGTGCTCGCGATGGCGCCGGGCTCGGCCTTCCGCGTGACGCTCGGCACCGGCGATCGCCCCCGACTGCGCCCGGCCGATCCGATGCGCACGTTCACGGTCGGTGATCGCGACGAGATCTTCGTGCTCGACCAGAGCTTCGAGACCACGCGCGCGCCGCGGCGCCGCGCCCCGCGGGGGCCCGCCACGGAGCCCACGGTCGCGGCCGCCGAAGAGACCGTCGCCGCGCCCCCCGAGCGCATCGTCGGCGGCCGCCGCTGACCTCCGACGCGCACGCCGGCCGTCCAAGAATCGCCCTAATCGTCGCAGTGGGCGCAGTCGAGGAGGTCGCGCCACTCCGTGATCTTCACGCGCGGCGCGCCCTCGGGCGCAGCGCCGTGCTCGCGTGCTTCGATCTTCTCCCAGTCGGCGAACGTGACGACCTTGGCGGCGCGCTCGCGCAGGATGCCGTCGATGCGCTCGCGCGCCTCGGGCTTGCCCTCGACCTCGGCGGGAAGCGTCGCGAGCAGCCGCTCGACGACCGCGATGCTGTCGCCGCGGTTCGTCGCGATCACGCCGCTCGGGCCGCGCTTGGCCCAGCCGACCGCCCACAGGTTTCCGTCGACGTGCCCATCGACGTTCGGGTAGCAGCTCGAGCCCTCCGGCATCGGCAGCCCCTCGATCGGTCGGCACGTGTAGCCGATCGCGCGGATGATCACGCCCACCGGCAGATCGAACGCCTCCCCGGTCGAGACCGCGCGGCCGCCCTCGACCTTCGTCCGCATCAGGCGCAGCCCCGTCACCTTGTCGCCGTCGCCGAGGACCTCCACCGGTGCCGCGTAGAACATGATGTGCAGCCGCACCGGCTTGCTCGCCCGATCGTTCCGCGAGTAGCCGCGCAGGATGTCGAGGATCTTCTCCTTGAGCTTCTGATCCTTGGCGTCCTTCGCGACGATGGTGTCCGGCAGGTGCGCGGGATCGACGACCGCCACGCAGCGCTCCAGATCACCGAGCTCGCGCAGCTCGACCGGCGTGAAGCTCGCCTCGCCCGGCCCGCGACGCCCGATCATGTAGATGTCGGTCAGCGGCGCCTTCGCGATGTGGGTGCTCGCGTAGCCCGGCAGATCGGTCTTCACCATCTCGGGCGGCGTGCGCCCGAGCACGCGCGCGACGTCGACCGCGACGTTGCCGTTGCCGATGATCGCGATGTGCGACGCGTCGAGATCGGGATCGAACCCGCTCCAGTCGGGATGGCCATTGTACCAGCTGGTGAAGGGCCCCGAGCCGATCACGCCCCGCTGGTGCTCGCCGGGCACGCCGAGCGCGCGATCCACCGGCGCGCCGATCGCGAGGACCACGGCGTCGTACGCCTCGCGCAGCTGCGCGAGGCTCACGTCGCGTCCCATCTCGACGTTGCCGAGGAAGCGCACCTGCGGCCGCTGCGCGGTGCGCTGGAACACGCGCCACACGTTCTTCGTGCCCTGGTGATCGGGCGCGACGCCGCTGCGCACGAGGCCGTACGGCGTCGGCAGCCGATCGAGCAGATCCACGCGCGCGTCCGGGCGCGCCTTCACGATGGCTTCGGCCGCGTAGAAACCAGCCGGGCCGCTTCCGACGATCGCGAACGTGTGGGCCATGGGGCGCGGAGCCTACTGCATGCGTGCGCCACGCGCAGCGGGCCGGCGAGCCTGCGCTCGCGCCGCGATCAAAGCATCGGGAAGCACGCCGCGGTCGCGCGGGTGTCGCAGATCGGCGTACCGCCGCTCCGGTCGCACCAGCCCTGCTCGCATCCCGCGGCGGGGCAGCCCGCCGTCGCGCGAACGCAGACCGTCAGAGAGCAGCGCTCGACCCCGTTGCACGGGTTGCCGTCGTCGCACGCGGCGTCCGACCCACACAGCAGTCGGGGGAGCGTGAGGCACAGCGGTCCCAGCGCGCCGAGCCCGCAGACCTCGGTCTCGAGCAAGCAGCGCGACGAGTCGAGGCGCGTCGCGCATCCCGTTCCGTCCATCGCCGCGGCGTCGCGGCCGACGCACACGCTCTCACCGCAGCCCATCTCGCCCGCGGTCTCGCGGCAGACCTCGTCGCGCGGCGGGAAGACGCAGCCCGTGGCGTCGGCCCGCGGCGATGCCGGCGCGCAGACGTTCTCGGTGCACGTCGCGCCATCGTCGCAGCGCGTGTGCACCGGCACGTCGACGCATCCGCGCACGTCGTGCGTCGCGGCCCCCGGTACGCAGAGGTCGTCGGTGCACGCGAGCCCGTCATCGCAGGCGACGTCGCTCGGGGTTTCGCCGCACGCGCCGGTGTCGGCCGCGCACGTCGGCACCGTGCACCCGAGCCCGTCGAGCTCGCCGCAGAGCTCGTGGCGCGCGACCTCGCCGCACCCGACGAACGGGATGCACTCGTTGCGCACGCAGCCACGCTCTCCCGCGCACGGGGCCGCAGGCTGCAGCGTGCAGCGGCCCGCGACGCACTCCGACGTGCCGGTGCAGGGATCGCCGTCGTCGGGGCAGTCACTGTCCATCCCGCACGTCGGGCGCGGCACGCAGGTGCCGTCGGGCGTGCAGAGGTCCGCGTCGTCGCACGTCGTGACGAAGTCGCCGCACGCCGCGCTCGCGTCGTCGCACGCGCGCAGCAGGCACGCGCTGGCATCGGGGCACGGCGGCTCGCCGCGCTCGCACGCGCCCTCGACGCAGTGCTCCTCGCCGCTGCACCACGATCCGTCGCTGCAGTCGATGTCCTCCACGCACGGGGGCGGGCCGGCATCGATCACGCTGGCATCGTCGCCGGGCACGCGCGCGTCGGTCTCGACGAAGCCGCCGTCGATGCCGCCCTGCGGGTCGGGCGGATCCCAGTCGAGCGTGAGCCCACATGCCGGAAGGCAGAGCGCGATCACGATCGACGACGCCCAGAGAGAACGTCCGCGCATCCGACACCTCCCAGCGAACAAGCAAGCCGACGAGGACGAGCGAAGACCTCCAGCGTAGCCGATCCCGCCGTTCCCGCCGAGGCGCGCAATTGCGCCGTCGTTTCAGCGGCCGCGCCCCGCGCCCCTTGCCTGCGTCACGCCCAGACCGGAGACTGCGCGCCACCATGAAGATCCGAGAGCCCATCCCGGCGGCGCCGCTGCCTCTCGAGGCGGACGCGCTGAAGGCGTCGATCGTCCATCACCTCGCGCACACGCGGATGCGCGATCAGTACCGGGCGAGCGCGGTGGACGTGTTCCATGCGGTCGCGCGCGCGGTGCGGGATCGCGTCGCCGATCGATGGCTCGAGAGCACCAAGGCGCAATGGGACGCGGGCGCCAAGCGCGTCTACTACCTCTCGATGGAGTACCTGCCGGGACGCCTGCTGCGCGATGCGGCGACCAACATCGGCATCGAGGATGCGGTGCGCGAGGCGCTCGCGGAGCTCGGGATCGACTGGGCGGACGTGATGGAGACGGAGGCCGATCCAGGCCTCGGCAACGGCGGCCTCGGTCGCCTCGCGTCGTGCTTCCTCGACTCCATGGCGACGCTCGGCATCGCCGGGACCGGGTACGGAATTCGCTATGATTACGGCATGTTTCGGCAGGCGATCGTCGCCGGCGTGCAGATCGAGGAGCCCGACACCTGGCTGCTCCACGGCACGCCGTGGGAGACGGCCCGCACCGAGACGACGTACACGGTTCGCTACGAGGGCCGCGTCGAGCCGCGCGTCGATCCGACCGGGCGCACCTTCTACGCGTGGGTCGACACCCAGGACGTGATCGCGGAGGCGCACGACATCCCGGTGCCCGGCTACCGCAACGGCGTCGTCAACACGCTGCGGCTGTGGTCGCCCCGCCCGGTGCACGAGTTCGATCTCGCGCTCTTCAACCACGGCGATCACTTCGGCTCGGTGCACAAGCGCAACGTCGCCGAGAACATCTCGCGCGTGCTCTACCCGAACGACTCGGGGCCGCCGGGCAAGGAGCTCCGGCTGCGGCAGGAGTACTTCTTCGTCAGCGCATCGCTGCAGGATGCGGTCACGCGCCACCTCGCGCGCTGGGGCAGCCTCGACGACCTGCCCGAGCGCGCGGTGTTCCAGCTGAACGACACGCACCCCGCGCTCGCGGTCGCGGAGATGATGCGCATCCTGATGGACGAGCATCTCTTCACGTGGGAGCGCGCGTGGTCGATCACCAAGCGCTGCTTCGCGTACACGAACCACACGCTGATGCCGGAGGCGCTCGAGACCTGGCCGGTGCACATGCTCGATCGGCTGCTGCCGCGGCAGCTCGACATCATCCGCGAGATCGATCGGCGCCTCGGACACGACGTGCACACCGCGCTGCGCGGCGACGCCGAGGCGGAGAACCGGATCGCGATCATCGAGCGCGGGCCGCAGCCCAACGTGCGGATGGCGAACCTGTCGATCGTCGGCAGCTTCTCGGTCAACGGCGTCAGCGCGCTGCACACGCAGCTGCTGCGCGAGCGCATGTTCCCGGAGCTCGATCGCTTCTACCCGGGCAAGTTCAAGAACGAGACGAACGGGGTCACGCCGCGGCGCTGGATCCAGCAGTGCAACCCGCAGCTCGCGAGCCTGATCACCGAGGTGGTCGGCAGCGACGCGTGGGTCACCGATCTGGAGAAGCTGCGCATGCTCGAGACGCGCGTGGACGACGCGGCGTTCCTCGATCGGTTCCGCGCGATCAAGCGCGACAACAAGGTGAAGCTCGCCGCGTTCCTCGAGAAGGAGCACGGCTTCCGTTGTGATCCGAGCTCGATGTTCGACGTCCAGATCAAGCGCATCCACGAGTACAAGCGGCAGCTTCTGAACGTGCTGCACGTCGTGCACCGCTACCAGCGCATCAAGGCGGGCGAGCTGCCCTCGGCGCCGCGCACCGTGATCTTCGGCGGCAAGGCGGCGAGCGCGTACGACATGGCGAAGCGCGTGATCCACCTGATCAACTCGGTCGCCAAGACGATCAACGAGGACCCGGACGCGCGCGATCACCTGCGCGTCTTCTTCGTGCCGAACTATCGGGTCTCGCTCGCCGAGCGGCTGATCCCGGCGGCCGATCTCAGCGAGCAGATCTCGACCGCCGGGTGGGAGGCGTCGGGCACCGGCAACATGAAGTTCGCGATGAACGGCGCGCTGACGATCGGCACGCTCGACGGGGCGAACGTCGAGATCGGCGAGGCGGTCGGCGACGACAACATCCTGATCTTCGGGATGACTGCGGCGCAGGTGATCGAGACGATGCAGCGTGGCTACCAGCCCTCCAAGCACTACCAGGAGGACGAGCGCATCCGCTCGGTGCTCGACGGCATCGCGCACGGGCAGTTCTCCACCGAGGAGCCGGGCCGCTTCCGTCCGATCGTGCAGTCGCTGCTCGAGCACGATCGCTTCGCGCTGCTCGAGGACTTCTCGTCGTACGTCGAGACCCAGTCGCGCGCCGACGAGCTCTTCCGTGACGTGCCGCGCTGGACGCGCATGTCGCTGCTGAACGTCGCGCGCATGGGCCGCTTCTCGAGCGACGCGACGATCCGCGGCTACGCAAAGGACATCTGGGGCGTGCTCTAGTCCACAGGAGTGCTCGCCCCGGAGGGCGCGTACGGGAGCGCGCGCCGCGCGCGCGGACGGCAGCGCC
>JALYRN010000388.1 GCA_030855295.1 Myxococcota bacterium
CGCCGGCAGCGCGGGAGGGCGCGTCGTCGGGCCGGCGTCCACGCCCGCGCGCGGTCCCGCCGGCGCGTCGAACACACCGCCGCACGCGAGCAGCAGAGCGATCGGCAGGATCGCGATGCGCCTGCTCACGACGCCGATCCTCGCGCGCGACCGCGTCACGGCGACTCCTCGATCGTCGGCCGCGTACGGAACGCCTCGGTCCGCGTCATCGCGACCAGCAGCTCGCGCACGTCGAGCTCCGCCGCATCGAAGCGCTGCTCGAGCTCGGCGAGCGTCGCGGCGTCGGCGTCGACCTCCTCGCGCCCGAAGCCGAACCGGAACCACTGCCGCACGTAGCAGCTCCGCACGTCGTCCGACTCCGCGAGCGCGTCGGCGAGCTCGCGCGCACCGTAGAACGGCGCCGGCGCCTGCCCCGTCAGCCGCAGCGCGCCGTGCGCGTCGACCGGCACGCCATCGCCCTCGGTCTCCCGCCAGCGACCGAGGATGTCGTAGTGCTCGAACCCGAGCCCGAGCAGATCCATGTCCTGGTGGCAGCCTCGGCACCCGGGATCGTCGCGATGCCGCGCGAACCGCTCGCGTGTCGAGAGCGACGGATCGATCGCGGGGAGCGTGATGTCGATCTCCGCAGGCGGCGGAGGCTGGCGCACACAGAGCAGCCGCTCGAGCACGAAGAGGCCGCGATGCACGATCGACGTCTGTCCGGGGTGCGCGTTGTGCGTCAGCACGCTGGCCTGCGTGAGCAGACCTGCGCGCTGCGTCGGATCGAGCGAGACGCGCCGCCACTCGTCGGCCGCGGGGATGTCGCTCGCGCCGTAGAGCATCGCGAGCTCGGCGTCGGCCACGGTGTAGTCGGCGGTCAGCAGCTCGCGCAGCGTGCCGTCGTCACCTCGCAGCACCTCGGCGACGAAGAGCAGCGTCTCGCGCTGCATCGCGGCGCCGAGCGCCGGCGTCCACGAGGCGTCGTCGCGGCTCAGCTGCTCGAGATCGCCGATGCCGAGCCACGAGCCGTGGAAGTACGCGATCGCGTCGCCCGCGCGCGCGTCGGCGAGCAGGCGACGCGCCTGCGCTTCGATGCCGTCCGGCGTCTCGAGGCTGCCGTCGGCCGCGGCCGCGAGCAGCGCGTCGTCGGGCGCCGAGCTCCAGAGCAAGAACGCGAGGCGCGTCGCGATCTCGTGCGGCGTGAGGTGGACGAAGCCCTCGGACGACGGCGCGTCGCCCCACTCGAGGCGATGGAGGAACTGCGGCGACTGGAGGATCACCTGCAGCGTCAGCCGCACCGCGGTCTCGAAGTCGTCGCTGGCGAGGATGTCCGCGAAGAAGCTCGTCAGCAGCTCGCGCTCCGCCGGCTCGAGGGCGCGCCGGTACGCGCGCGGCGCGACGTCGTCGATGAACGTCTCGCCGCACGCCTGATCCGCCGAGGCCGGATAGCACGGCAGGTGCGACGCGAGCTCGAGCGTCCACTCCGCCGAGATCTCCTCGGCCGCACGGAGGTACGCGCTCGCCTCGCGCGCGCCGACGTTCTTCGCCCGCGCGTTGTTGTCGAACGCGAGCACCACCGGGTCCTCCGAGAGGCGCTCCTCGGCGTGCGCGTCGAGCTCGAGCAGATCACGGATCGCGTGCTGGTACTCGGTCCGCGTCAGCGTCCGCAGCGGCGCGCCGCCCGCGCCGAACATCGGCCCCGGCGGACCGCCCGCGTCGACGCCGGCATCGATCGCGTCGACGCTCGGCTCCTCGCACGCGACGAGCGCAGACGCGCCGAGCATCACGACGGCCGCGAGCACCGAGCCCCGCGCGCTCACGACGCCACCCCCGGCAGCGGTCCGTTGACGTAGTCGGAGATGCCGAACGAGGTATCCTCCTCGCCGAGCACCTGCAGCAGCGACACGAAGAGGTCCGCGTTGGTGCGTCCCTCGAACTGCAAGAGCCGTCCGCCGCGCAGCCCCATGTGGCGCCCGCCCGCGACGTAATAGAACTTGTTCGAGAACGAGTGGTTGTTGCCGGTCGAGAAGTTGTTGGCGTAGAGCACGACCGTGTTGTCGAGCATCGTGCCGTCCCCCTCGGGGATCGACCGCAGGCGCTCGAGCAGGTACGCGAACTCCTCGGCGTACCACTGGTAGGAGCTCACGAGCGCGGCGCGGTTGCCGGGATCGCTCGGCCCCGCGTGCACCGCGTCATGCCATCCGGTCGGGAAGCGCAGGCCGCGCCAGCCGAAGTCGAAGTCGCCGTACGAGATCGTCGCGACCCGCGTCATGTCGCAGGCGAGCGACATCACCAGCAGGTCGATGTGCGCGCGGCTGCGCTCCGGCGGTGCGAGCGAGCCCGAGAATTCGCCGGCCGGCACGCCGCACGCGGCGCCCCCGGCGCCGTCCTGGAAGGTGCGCTCGAGCTCGCGGACGCCCTCGAGGTGTCGACCGACCTTGTCGCGATCCTCGCGCGTGAGCTGCTTCGTGAGCACGTGATCGAGGTTGCCCGCGACTGCATCGAGCACGCTGCGTCGATGTCTCCGCAGGCGCGCGATCTCCGCGGGATCGGCCATCGCCATCTCCGCGAAGAGCCGGTCGAACATGACCGCCGGGTTGCTCTCTCCGGGGACCGGCTGATCGATGCCACGCCAGTTGTAGGTGTAGTTGCCGCCCATGCGGAAGTGCAGCGAGCGATGCGGCGTGGAGTCGCCCCAGCCGGGCCGCGAGGCGATCTCCTGATCGATGCTCGGCCCGCCCGCGGATCGCGGCGAGCGACCGCCGCCCGCGCCGATGTTCCACTGGATGCGCTGGTTCGTCAGGACGTGCAGTGCGTTGCGCGAGTGCGCGTTGTAGTCGTCGAGCGAGCAGCTGCGATCGTCGAGCCCGCCGACGATCAGCAGCTCGTCGCGGTGCGCCGCGAGCGGTGAGAGGATCTCGCCGAGCGTGAAGTCCGACTCGGACGCGCCCGGCGTCGCGACGGCGTCGAGCAGCGTGCCCTGCCCGCGCACGAACACCACGAAGCGCCGAGGGAACTCGCCGAGCTGCGCGCGCGAGCGCCCCGGCACGAGCTGCATCAGCGGCAGCGCGATCGCCGCGCCGCCGGCGCCGGCCAAGAAGGCGCGCCGGGCGATGCGTCGTCCGCGCGCCGTGGGACCTGCCGCGATCAGCTTGCTCAAGATCACCTCCCGCGCGTCCGAGAGTACGCGGCTCGCTCGTCGCGCTTCAACCGCGGCGGCCCGCGCGAGCGTGACGGCGTGCGTCAACGCGGCGCGTCGAGCACCCGCGTGATCACCCAGTAGCGCCGCGTGGTTCCGTCATAGCCCGAGAGCCCACAGCCGATCGCCTCGCGGGAGATCGCGGGCGCGACCTCGACGATCGTCGAGCCTCCCGCGTCCGGCAGCGAGGCGTCGTCGCAGCCCACCTGGTTGCCTCGCTCGTTCGCGAAGTAGTCGACGCCCTGCTCCGGCATCGATCCCTCGATCGTGCGAAAGCGGATCGCGGTCGTGCAGCCTCCTCCTCCGCATCCCGTCCCACCCCGCTCGTAGATCTCGAGCATCGCGCGCGGCGCGCCGGGCGCGACGTTTGTGCGCGCGCCGCGGAGGCTGCGGAAGCTGCCCCGCTGCACGCTCGCGAGCGCACGCTCTCGCGCGGCGATCGACGCCGCATCCGTCGGCGGCGACGCCGGCGCGACCGCGCGCACGACGGGCATGAACGCGCAGAAGCCCATCCACTCGTCCGGCACGTCGAGCCGACGCGCCGCGGCCTCCTCCACGGGCATGTCGATCGCTCCCTCGGTGCGCCCCGCCCGCTGCACCTCGGTCGCGCCGACTCGCACCGTGTCGCCGTCTCGTTGCCAGCTCCGGGTCGCGCGGACGCTCGACGCGCAGCGCCGCGAGCACTCGTCGCCGGGGGGCGGGCTCGGCGACCGATAGCACGCCCGCGAGCACTCGAGATCGACGTTGCTCCGCCAGCGCTCGATCGTCGCCTGCGCGGCGATCATCGGAACCCCCCGGTGCACCGCGGCGAGCGTGCGCGTCGTCTCGCCGTACCCCGACGGATCGTCGCGCCGCGAGGCACCCTCCTCGATCGTCCACGTCACGAACGAGCCCGTCTCGTCGAGGCTCCACTCGACCGCGTCGCCCGGGATCTCGCCGGCGCTCGGAGGATGGAAGAGGCGGAGCGGAAACCAAGCGTCGCCGATGCGCGCCGCGAGCACGACATGCGTCGTCGCGTCCTCCGACGGCGGCTCGCGCACGCTGCCGCCGAGCAGCGGGCGCTCGACGCGCACGTCGGACTCGATGCGCTCGTGCCCGTGGCGCAGTCCGATCAGCTGCACCTCGGCGAAGGGGCCGATCGACGTGCGCCGATCTCCGATCGCGCATCCATCGCTCACCCACCCCCCCGACGACGCGTAGTGCTCCCGAGCGCCGTCGCACAGCGCCTCGGGCGACTCGAACGCACAGCCGCTCCGCTCGCGTATCGACGCCAGTGACGCTGCCGGTGGAGCCTCGGCAGGCACCGCGCTCGGTTCCGCCGCGGGAGGCGCCGCGGGTGTCGCGGCAGGCTCACCGCAGCTCGCGAGCAACAGCGCGGCGATCAGCGATGCTCGCATACGCGCATCGTAGTCGACCTCACCGCGCGCGCGTCACTCGACGAGCTCGGCGGCGACGACGTCGAACGAGATCCCGAGCGAGAACCGCCCGCAGAGGTTCGGATCGATCGGGTCGGGCTGGAGGTCCGTGACGCCGGCGACCGACGACGCGGCGCCCTCTGCGAGGTCGTCGCGGCCGAGCCGGCGCAACCAGGTGGCGGCGTCGTCGGGGGCCCAGCTCCCTCCGAGCCGTCCGCGCAGGCCCAC
The DNA here is from genome assembly GCA_030855295.1 of Myxococcota bacterium. Taxonomy (GTDB): domain Bacteria; phylum Myxococcota_A; class Polyangia; order Polyangiales; family Sandaracinaceae; genus Sandaracinus. Next base: position 4,822 of record JALYRN010000388.1, read on the forward strand.
GCCCGCGCACTCGTCGAGCCCGACGTGCGTCAGTCGAGCGAGATCGAGCGGCGGCGCGGGAGAAGGATCCGCGAGGGTCGCGGCGAAGCGCTCGACGACCGCGGCGCGACGCGCTGCACCGGCGGACGCGAAGGCTCCCTCGGCGACGAGCTCGCCTCGGAAGCGCTGATCCGGCACCGGCCGTCCGTCGGCATCGAGCACGAGCGCTCCGTCCAGCGGGGTCCCACGGAAGACCCGTAGGATCGGATCCGTCCCCGGCTCGTCCGCGCTCGCCGACAGCTGGATCAGAAGGACGATGCGTCCGTCCGCGATCGCGGCGCCGAAGCGGAGCGGATCGTCACGGTCGACGACGTCGTCGATGAGCTGCTCCATCGTCGGCACCAGCAGCGCGCTCGCGTTGTCGATCCCCGACACGTCGCCGTCCGGCGCCAGCCGATGGTCGGGCGTGAGCTCGACGCATGTTCGTCCCGCGCCCGTCGAGCTCACCCCGTCGAGATCGAAGCCCTGCGCCGTCGCCCGCGCCCCGCTGCCGCTCACCTCGTCGATCGAGAGACGCGACACCAGGAACGTCATCGGCTCGTCGATGACGGCCGGCGCACGACAGAGCGGCTCGGGCGTGCAGGCCGCCAGCACGCACGCCATCGGCGCAAGGTAGGTGGATCGCATGCCGTTGCGTCAGCACGGGCCGTACCACCACACATCGCGTGGGATCGCACCATCGATGCGTCGACCGTGAATCGGAGTCACGCGGCGCCGGGCGCGCACGGCACGTTCCGCGTGGGATCGCTGCTCCCGCGCGCGCCGCCCTCGCGTCTGTCATCCTGCGCGCGATGCACGCTCTTCGCGCGATGCGGGACGAGCTCGACGCGCGCAATCGGGACAACGTCTCGCGCACCGCGAGCTATCTCGAGCTCTACGCGTGGACGCGCGCACATCCAGCCGAGCTGCCGTGGCTGCTGATGGCGCACCTCGTGTCGCGCAACGCGGGGTACCTGATGACGGATCTCGCGGGCCGCATCGACGCGCTCCGCGATCCGATGCTCGCCGCCGCGACGACGAAGCTGTTCGTGATGCTCGAGCGCGCGAACTTCCTGATCTTCTACGACGCGTGGCACCACGTGTGCGCGCACCTGCTCGGCGAGAGCCACACGCTCGCGCCGCCGCGCACGCCGGCGTTCGTGTGCGACGCGTGGGCGCGCTACGAGTCGGCGTGCGCGCGCACCGGAAGAACGCCGAGCGCGCAGCTCGAGCGCGCGCTGGTGATGGACCTGGTGCACAACGAGCAGCACCTCATCGAGCGCCGGGCCGTGCATCACCGCGAGCTCGTGCCGGGGCTGCACATGCTGCAGCTCGTCGAGGTGCTCGGGCAAGAGCGCTCGCTGATCCTCCCTTGGCCCGATCGCGCGTCGTACGCGCCATCGATCCGCGTCGGCGACTTCGCCAGCGTCGAGCGCAGGATCGCGACCGGCGCGCGCATCTTCGACCTCGCGCTCGCCGATCGGGCGCGACGCGACGCGATGTTCGCGTGGGCGCTCGAGCACCCGCACACCGGCTCGCGCGCGGCGTACGGCGGCCGCCCCGGCCCCGCGC
>JALYRN010000389.1 GCA_030855295.1 Myxococcota bacterium
CTGCAGCATCGCGCGCACCGAGCCGCCGCGCGCGTCACTGACGATCAGCGAGACCTCGCAGCGCACCTCGATGCCGTCCGCGAGCTCGCGGCGATCGAGCTGCACCACGGAGCCCCGCACGACCCACCGCGCGCGCCGCTCGTCGTGCGAGAGCCGCACGTCGCGGCGGCCGGAGATCGCGCGCTCGATCGAGCTCGACAGCGCGCCTGCGAGCTCGGGGCCGCCGACCTGCGCGGCGGTCTCGCCGACGGCGATCGAGGGAGGGGCATCGCCCGCGGCGTGCGCCGCGAAGAGGACGGACCAGCACATCACGAGCGCAAGCGCGCCCGACGTGGCTCGACGCATGAGGCCTCCGATGGCGCCAGGTGTGTCGCGAGCGTCGTGTGTCCCTTCGCCCCGGGACCGACGCGCTCTCCGGCGCCTTGTCACGCTCTAACCGGGCGTGACGTGAATCGTCAAAAAAACGGATTGGCAGTCTCACCGGGGGATGTTTGCAGGGGGCGTGCCCCGCGCGGCGGAAGCGGGGCATTCCCTCGATCCGAGCGCGCACCGCGTCTATGCTCCCGCCCCTCGTGACCGACCTCCGAACGCTCCTCGCCTCCGACGCCAGCATCGAGACGGTCGCCGCGCACCTCGACGCGCAGGATCCCGACGAGCGCGAGCGACAGGCGAACGATCTGTCGGGCCGCGAGCAGGCGCTGCTGTGGGCCGTCGCGGGCACCGGTCCCGCGGTCGACCTCGCGCACTTCGTGCCGGCGTCGCGCGGCGACCTCGAGGCCGTCCATCACCCGGGCCGCAACACCATCCCGAGCCTCCGCTACTTCCAGATGTTCGAGAAGCGCTTCTGCCGACCGCGTGGCGAGCGCGCGCGCCTCTTCGGGTACAACGCGTCGAACGCGTGGTTCGTGACGCCCGGCTACTTCGTCGCGTACGAGACCGCGGGCCGCGAGGAGTGGCAGGGCCGCGGGGCGGTCGTGATCGACTACCACCTCGTGCCCGCCGAAGAGGTGCCGGAGGCGTGGCCCGCCGTCGTCCCGAACTCGGTCGGCCTGCAGCGCTTCGTCTACCACCGCACCCGCGACTTCATGCGGCGCGTCTCGTCGCACGTGTCGATCGGGCGGGCTGCGAAGGAGGACGAGCGAGGCGATCGCGAGCTCGACTTCTGGTTCACTCTCTGCCGGCGCGATCCGGCGTGACCCCTGCGATCGAGACGAGAGACCTCCGATGAAGCACCCCAAGACCTCCGACGTCGCGCGCCACGCCGACGAGCGCTTCGACGCGACGCTCGAGCGGCTCGCGTCCTACCTGCGCTTCCCCGCGATCTCGTGCGATGCCTCGCGCGCCTCCGACGTGCGCGCGCTCGCCGAGCGGATCAAGAGCGATCTCGAGGCGCTGCAGTTCGGCAACGTCCGCCTGCTCGAGGTCGAGGGCGCGCTGCCGTGCGTCGCGGCGGAGCGCATCGAGCCCGGCGATCGGCCGACCGTGCTGATCTACGGGCACCTCGACCTGCAGCCGGTCGCGGGCGAGGACTGGTCGAGCCCGCCGCACGAGATGGTGCGGCGCGGCGATCGCGTGTTCGCGCGCGGCGCGGCCGACGACATGGGCGGCTGGGTCTCGCACCTCGCGGCGCTCGAGAGCTGGCTCGCGGTCGCGGGCGAGCTGCCGTGCAACGTGAAGCTGCTGATCGAGGCCGAGGAGGAGATCGGCTCGCCGAACCTCGAGCGCTTCATGGACGCGTACCCCGAGGCGTTCGAGAGCGACGTGATGGTGCTGACCGACTGCGAGAATCCGTCGGTCGACATCCCGGGTCTGACGGTCTCGCTGCGCGGGCTCTTCGAGGCCGAGCTGAAGGTCGAGGCGCTCGCGTCGGACGTGCACTCGGGGCTCTGGGGCAACCTGATCCCCGACCCGTCGATCGTGCTGATGCAGCTGGTCGCGCGCCTGGTCGACGAGGACGGGCGGCTGAAGCTCGGTCGCCGGCCGGTGCCCGAGGCCTGGCAGAAGGCGGCGTGGGACGTGCCGCTCGGCGCCGAGGTGGTGCGCAAGGGCGCGCGGCTGCTCGACGGAGTGAAGCCGCTGCCGGATCGCGGTCGGCCGCCGGCGGAGTGGGTCTGGCGGCAGCCCGCGGTGACGGTGCTGTCGACCACGCTGCCGCCGGCGGGCTCGGAGAAGAACGCGGTGCGGCGTCGCGCGTCGTGCGTGCTCTCGTTCCGCGTGGCGCCGGGGCAGGAGGCGAGCGAGCTCGAGGCGCTCGTGCGCGCGGAGCTGATGCGCGATCTGCCGGAGGGCCTGCGGGTGACGCTCGAGCCGCGCGGCAAGCCGGGGATGAGCTGGCTCTACGAGCCGAAGGGCCCCGCGTTCGAGGCCGCCGATCGGGCGTACCAGGCGACGTGGGGGCGCGGGCTCCTGCAGGTCGGCGTCGGCGGATCGATCCCGTTCGTCGCGCTCTTCGGTCGGCGCTACGGCGAGCGGCCGCTGATCCTCAACGGCGTGATGGATCCGGAGACCGGCGCGCACGGGCCCAACGAGTCGATGGACGTCGAGGTCTTCCGCAAGGCAGTGCGCGCGAACGTGCACCTGTACGCAGAGCTCGCGACGGTGCCGGGCCTCGCGAAGAAGCGCTGAAATTCTCAGGAGAACAGGATGGCGATCGAGCTGCGCGCGCTGACGATCGACGATGCGTCGCCGGTGCACCGCATCTGCGCGCACGCCGCGGTCGCGCGCTCGATCGGCGGGCTGCCCACCGACGGGCTCGAGGGCTGGAAGAAGCGCATCGTGACGCTTCCGCACGAGCGCTCGAGCTTCGTGGGCGCGTTCGAGGACGGCGAGCTGCGCGGCGTCGCGATGCTCGACGGGCAGCTGCGCGCGCGCCGGCGCCACATCGCGAAGGTGTGGGCCGCGGTGCATCCCGATGCGTGGGGGCGCGGGATCGGCCGGCAGCTCGTGGGCGCGCTCTGCGAGGGGTCGGATCGCTGGTGGGGCTTCGTGCGGCTCGAGCTCGACGTGCACGCCGACCACGCGCCGGCGATCCGGCTCTACGAGTCGCTCGGCTTCGAGCGCGAGGTGCGCAAGCGCTGCGACATGCTGCGCGACGGCGAGATCGTCGACGGGCTCCACATGGGACGCATCCGCCCGGGCTTCGTGGCGCCGCCCGAGCTCTGTGCGCCGCCGGAGATCCGCGCGCGCGGACCGCGCCTCGACGCGCGTGCGATCGTGATCCGGCCTCATCGCGCCGACGACGCCGAGTCGATGGCGCGCCTGCAGAGCAGCGAGTCGGTGATGGAGGGCACGTTCGCGACGCCCTTCCAGAGCGAGCGCGAGTGGCGCAGCCGGCTCTCGGGCGACGACGGCAGCGTGCGCGGCGTGGTCGCGCTCGTCGACGGCGCGCTCGCGGGCTCGGCGGCGATCTTCGCGAGCTCGTCACCGCGCATCGTGCACGCAGCGGGGTTCGGCATCTCGGTCGATCCCGACTTCCAGGGACGCGGCGTCGGCGACGCGCTCACGAAGGCGTGCCTCGAGCTCGCCGACCGGTGGATGGGCGCGCGGCGCGTGCAGCTCGAGGTCTACTCGGACAATGCGCGCGCGCAGGCGCTCTACCGGAAGCACGGCTTCGAGCCCGAGGGCGTGCAGCGGGTGTCGTCGTTCCGGCGGGGGACCTATGCCGACGCGGTGGTGATGAGCCGCATCAGGGCTCCTTCACCGGCGTCCGCATCGTGACGAGCTCCTCGGCGCTGGTCGGGTGGATCCCGATCGTCGCGTCGAAGTGACGCTTGGTCGCGCCCGCCTTCAGCGCGACGGCCACCATCTGCATCATCTCGCCGGCGCCCTCGCCGACGATGTGGCAGCCGAGCACGCGATCGGTGTCTCGCTCGACCAGGAGCTTCATCAGGGTGCGCTCGTCGCGGCCCGAGACCGTGTGCTTGAGGGGGCGGAACTCGCTGCGATAGACGTCGACGACGTGGTGGTTGCGCGCGTGCGCTTCGGTCATGCCGACGGTCGCGACCTCCGGCGTGGTGAACACGGCGGTCGGGATCTCGCGGTAGTCGATCGTGACCGGGCCCTTGCCGCCGAAGAGCGTGTGCGCGAGCGCGGTGCCCTCGGCGAGCGCGACGGGCGTGAGCTGGATGCGGCCGATCACGTCGCCGATCGCGCGGATGGACGGCACCGAGCTGCGGTACTCGTCGTCGACCGCGATCCCGCCGTCGGGCAGGTGCTTGAGCGTGACGTCACCGGTGATCGCATCGGTGCGCGGGTGGCGGCCGATCGCGAAGAGCACCTGGTCGGCGACGACCTCGGCGCGGCCGTCGGCGGTCGGCGCGTGGAGCACGCAGGCGATGCGGTCGCCGCGCTTCTCGAGCGCCATCACGTGCCGCTCGCAGATGACGTGCACGTCCTGCTTGGCGATCTCGCGGTGCACGAAGAGACCGCACTCGCGATCGAAGTGCGGCAGCAGGCGCTCGCCGCGCGCGATCAGCGTCGTCTCGACCCCGAGCCCCTGGAAGATCGACGCGAACTCGCAGGCGATGTAGCCCGCGCCGACGATCGCGATCGAGCGCGGCAGCGCATCGAGCACGAAGACGTCGTCCGACACCATCGCGAGCTCGGCGCCGGGGATCGCGGGGCGTCGAGGCGACGATCCGGTCGCGATCGCGACGTGCTCCGCGGTGATCTCGCGATCGCCGACGCGCACCGCGTGCGGGCCCACGATCGTCGCGCGGGCGTCGACGATCTCGACGCGGGACTGCTCGAGGAGGCGGCGATAGATGCCGTTGAGGCGCGCGACCTCCTTCTCCTCGTTCGCGCGCAGCACGCGCCAGTCGAAGAGCGGGGCCGGGATCGTCCAGCCGAAGCCCGCCGCGTCGGCGATCTCGTGCGCGAACCGGGAGGCGTACACGAAGAGCTTCTTCGGCACGCAGCCGACGTTCACGCACGTGCCGCCGAGGCGATCGTCCTCCGCGAGCGCCACCTTCGCTCCGAGGGCGCCGGCGGTGCGGGCGAGGCGCACGCCGCCGGAGCCGCCGCCGATCACGAAGAGGTCGAAGTCGAAGCGTCTCGTCATGCTGTTCGTCTTGCCACTTCCGGCCGGGACACGGGGGAACCATGTTACCCGAGCAGGCCGATGCACAACCCCGACGACCTCTCTCTCTACTATTACGACGGCTGCCCGTGGTGCGGCCGCGTCACCAGCGCGCTGCAGCGGCTCGGCGTCAGCGTCGACATGCGCAACATCCTCTCGGAGCCGCAGCACCTGCGCGAGCTGATGGAGGCGCGCGGCCGTCGCACCGTGCCCGTGCTGAGGGTTCGCGGAGAGGGCGGCCGTGACCAGTGGATGCCGGAGTCGGCCGACATCGTCGCGTACCTGGAGAAGCGCTTCGGCTCGAAGTGAGCGCCTGGAGGAGTGCTCGCCCCGGAGGGCGCGTACGGGAGCGCGCGAGCCGATTTCTAGACGCGCACTGACTTGGGCTGTCGTCTCCGTGTCCGAAAGCGGCCAGACGGGGGCGCTGCGCCGCGATACTGATCGTGGCGATGCTCGACGGCGACACCTGCTACCGCGCCCTCGAGGCGAAGGACGCGCGCTTCGACGGGCTCTTCTTCGTCGGCGTCTCGACGACCGGGATCTACTGCCGCCCGGTCTGTCGCGCGCGCACGCCGCGGCGCGAGCGCTGCACGTTCCATCGCAGCGGCGCCGAGGCCGAGCGCGCAGGGTTCCGCGCGTGTCTGCGCTGCCGTCCCGAGCTCGCCGCGGGGAGCGCGCCGATCGACTCGATCCCGCGCATCGTGGCGCGCGCGCTCGCGCGCATCGACGAGGTCGCGTCGGGGGATCTCTCGCTCGAGGCGCTCGCGGCCGCGCTGGACGTCTCGGATCGCCACCTGCGGCGCGCGATCGAGGCGCAGCTCGGGGTCTCGCCGATCGAGCTGGTCACGTCGCGGCGGCTCGCGATGGCGAAGCAGCTCCTGCACGACACGCGGCTCGGCCTCGCGGAGATCGCCTTCGCGAGCGGCTTCGGGAGCGTGCGTCGATTCAATGCGGCGTTCCGTGCGCGCTTCGAGCGGGCCCCGTCGTCGCTCCGCCGCGCGCTGGTGCCGCGCGATGGGAGCGCGCCGGAGGGCGCGACGCTGACGCTGCGGCTCGGGTATCGCCCTCCGTTCGACTGGGCCGCGCTGCTCCGGTTCCTGGGCGGGCGCGCGATCCCGGGGGTCGAGCGGGTCGAGGGGGAGCGCTACCTGCGCACCGTGCGCGCGGGCGACGGCGCGGGGGTGATCGCGGTGCGCGACGATCCCGAGCGCTCGCTGCTGATCGCCGAGCTGCCGCTCGCGCTCGCGGGCGCCGTGATGCCGATCGCGGCGCGCCTGCGCGCGCTCTTCGATCTCGACGCGGATCCGGCGCGCATCGAGGCGGGGC
>JALYRN010000390.1 GCA_030855295.1 Myxococcota bacterium
CGTGCGGCGTGGCCCACTCGGTGCGCACGTCGAGCGCGTGCAGCGCGCGCCGGAACGATGCGACGTCGGCGAAGCGATCGTCGGGCGCCTTGCCGAGACAGCGCTGGATCAGCGCCTCGAGCCCGTCGCTCGCGTCGACCCCGCGGGTGCGCAGCAGCGGCGGCGGCGAGGTCAGGATCTTCACGAACAACGACGCCATCGAGGGCGCGTCGAAGGGCGGCCGCCCGCAGAGCGTCTCGTGCAGGATCACGCCGAGCGCCCACAGATCCGTGCGCGGATCGAGGGGCCCGCCCTGGGCCTGCTCGGGCGCCATGTAGTGCGGCGTCCCCATCACCACGCCGGTCGACGTGATCGCGGGGATGCCATCGAGATCGAGGCTCTTCGCGAGACCGAAGTCGAGCAGCACGGCGCGCTCGCCCGCGCCCGGCGCGCGCGCGAGGTAGACGTTCGCCGGCTTCAGATCGCGGTGGACGATCCCGATCGCGTGCGCGGCCTCGAGCGCCGACGCGATCTGATCGGCGAGCGCGACCGCGAGCCCGGAGGGCAGGGGGCCGCGGCGCAGGCGCGTCGCGAGGTCCTCCCCCTCGAGCAGATCCATCACGAGGAACGCGAGCCCGTCGGGCGTCTCGTCGAAGTCGTGGATCGCGACGATGTGCGCGTGCGCGATCGCGGCGAGCGCGTGCGCCTCCCGCCGGAACCGCGCGAGCGACGCCTTCCGCGCCGCGAGCTCCGGCAGGAGCACCTTCACCGCGTACGCCTTTCCGGTGCGTGCGTGGCGCGCCGCGTAGACCGCGCCCATGCCGCCGGCGCCCAGCCGCGCCTCGACGCGGTACGCGCCCGAGAGCACGCGTCCCACGATCGGATCGCCCGCGTCACCCGCGCTCACGCGGCGAGCCTTTCACGTCTCGATGCGCCTCGCCACAGAGCCGTCCGGCCCTGGCGATGCGAGGGACCGTGCGCTAGATGAAGTCGTTGCGGAGACGCACGGTGGAGGTCGGGAACGTGGGATCCGTCGAGCTGATGACGCCTTCGATGTTGGAGCGGATGCGCGCGTCGTGCTCGCTCGCGGCCGAGTGCCTGGTGATGGTCGGCGAGAAGCTTCGGCCGGGGATGACGACCGACGAGGTCAACGCGCTCGTCCACGAGTTCATCGTCTCGCACGAGGCCTATCCGTCGCCGCTCAACTACAAGCCGGGCGGCGCGCCGCGGCCCTTCCCGAAGAGCGTCTGCACCAGCGTCAACGAGGTCGTCTGCCACGGCATCCCGGGCAAGCGGCGTCTCGACGACGGCGACATCGTCAACGTCGACGTCACGACGTTCTTCCGCGGCTTCCACGGCGACACCAGCGCGACGTTCTACGTCGGCGAGCCGAGCGAAGAGGCCAAGCTCGTCGTCGAGACCGCGCGCCACGCGCTCGAGCTCGGCATCGCGCAGGTGAAGGACGGCGCACGCATCGGCGACATCGGCGCCGCGATCCAGGAGTACGCCGAGGGACGCGGCTGCTCGGTGGTGCGCGAGTACGTCGGGCACGGCGTCGGCCGCGAGTTCCACATGCCGCCGCAGGTGCCGCACTACGGCAAGCGCGGCTCGGGGCAGCGCATCCGCGCCGGCATGGTCTTCACGATCGAGCCGATGATCAACGTCGGCCACTACGAGACCGAGATGCTCGACGATCACTGGACCGTCGTGACGCGCGATCGCTCGCTGTCGGCGCAGTTCGAGCACACGATCCTGGTGACGCGCGCGGGCTGCGAGGTCCTGACCGAGCGCCCCGGCGTGCTGCGCGGCAGCGAGGACAAGCCGTGGGCCGCGATCGGCCCGCTCGGCACGCGCGTCGCGCACGCGGCACGGCAGGCGACCGTCACGCCCTGACGCCGGCTACCGCGAGACGCGGTTCTTGCCGGCCTGCTTGGCGCGGTACATCGCCTCGTCGGCGCGCTGGAAGAGCGGCTCGGTGTCGTCCGCGTCCTCCGGGAACGTCGCCGATCCGATGCTGATCCCGACGCGCAGCTCGACGTCGTCCTTCACGTAGACCGTATCGGCGACTGCCGCGCGGATCCGCTCCGCGAGCGCCGCCGCGCCGGCCGCGTCGAGCCCGCGCGCCGCGACGAGGTACTCGTCTCCGCCGAAGCGCGACGCGATCATCTCGTCGCCGAGCGCGCGCGCGATGCGCCGCCCCGCCTCGCCGATCACGTGCGCGCCGAAGAGGTGCCCGTGGGCGTCGTTGATCTTCTTGATGCCGTCGAGATCCATCACGAGCAGCGCGACGCTCTCGCCGCTCGCGCGCGCCGCCGCGATCATCTGCGCGAGCTCGCGATCGAAGCGGCGCCGCACGTAGAGCCCGCTCAGATCGTCGATGCTGATCAGGCGCTGCACGATCTCGTCGTAGGCCTGATCCTCCTCGTCGTGCACCTCGAAGCGCAGCACCGTCGTGCCCATCTGGATCTTCATGTCCGGCCGCAGGAGCCCGTCGGTGCACGGCTGATCGTCGACCCGCATCCCGTTGGTGCTGCCGAGATCGACGATCGCCCACTGGTCGCCGCGATCCTCGATGCGCGCGTGCAGGTACGACACGCTGGTGTCGGCCAGCGGCAGACCGGCGTCGGGCGAGCGTCCGATCGTCAGCGTGCGATCGAGGCGCACCGAGGTGCCGGCGTCCGGCCCGGCGATCACGAGGACCACCGGCGCGAGCCGCGACTTGATCGCGCGCGCGACCTCCGCGCGGAAGTCGGTCGGATCCTCGAGACGCACCGTCCCACCCGGACCATTCGAGGCGCGCGCGCTCATCGTCGTACCCCGAGGGTAGCTCAACCGGGGTCGATCCAGATCTCCCCTGACGCGTCGATCTCGACTGCGAGCGCGCGGAGCGAGTCGCCGCGGCAGGGCCCGACGAAGCAGTATCCGTCCTCGCGCCGGAAGAGCGCGCCGTGGGTGCCGCACATCAAGTGTCGGTGCTCGTCGTCGAGGAAGCGGCGTGAGCCGCCGTCGAGCGGGATCGGCAGGTGCCGGCAGCGGTTGAGGTACGCGCGCACGACGCCCGCGTCGTCGAGCAGCACCAGCGCTTCGCGCGGCGTGCCGTTCTGCTCCGGCGTCATCCGCGCGTGGAGCACGCGCTCGGGCCCGAGCTCGCCGATCGAGCCGACGCGGATCCTCGCGCTCACTTCGTCTTCTTCTTCGGGCCGCCGTTGCGCGCGGCGATCGCCTTGCCCGGCTCGGCGTAGGCGCGCTTGGCCTTCACCGACGTCAGCTCGCCGCCGGGGAGCACGCACGCGGTCAGTCGACCGCCGTAGACGCACGCGGTGTCGAGCCCCGTCGCGAACGGATGACGCTGGAGCCCACGCACGGCGTCGTGTCCGAAGTACACGTGCAGCGGCCCCGGCCAGACGCTCGCCCAGGGCGCGCCGTCCTCGAGCCGCTTGCTCGCGGTGCCATCGGGGCGGACCGAGCGCATCGTCAGCATGTCGTCGGGCTTCTGCGTGCGGAGCGGAACGCCGGGCGCGAGCCCTGCGTGCACGACGATCGCGCCCTCTCCAGCGAGCGGGATCGTATACGGCAGCGCCTCGAGCCAGGCCCAGTCTTCGTCGTCGAGCTTCCGTGCGAGCTTCGTGATCGCCTCGTCGTCGCTCGACGCGGGCTCACGATGATGCCGCAGCAGGTTCGCGTCGTGGTTCCCGAGCACCGACTCGGCGCGCAGCTGCCGCAGCAGCCGCAACACCCCGAGCGACGCCGGCCCCTTCGCGACGAGATCGCCGACCATCACCAGCCGATCGCTCGGCGCGAGCGCGAGGTCCGCGAGCAGCCGCTCGAGCTCCTCGAGACACCCATGCACGTCGCCGACGATCACCGTTCGCGCAGCCATCGATCCGAGCCGAGCTTGCTCCGCGCGCCCCCGATTGCAACGGAGAAACGCCGCAGCGCGCCCGCGCGCCTGCTTGAGGAAGCTCACGAGTGGGGGGCTTCGAGCCCCCGCCTGTTGACCGAGCGTCGGTCCCTCGCGTACTTGCGAGCGTTCGTGTTCGGAGCGGCCGACGTGTGCCGCATTTCGGGGCGAGGCCCCACGAGGAGGATGCTCTGATGAACGGGATCGCACTTCGACTTGGGCTTGCCTGCGCCGTACTCCTCGGCCTCGCCGCGTGCGGCGAGCCGGAGCCGATCATCACGATCCGCGACAGCGGCGTCACGGACTCGGGCACCACCACCGGGACCGACTCGGGCACCACCACCCGGACCGACTCGGGCACGCCCGACACCTGTCCGCCGGGCACGGCTGCGGCGCCGATGCCCGCGACGCACATGACGTGCAGCATGGAGACGCGCATGTGCATCGCCATGGCGACGAGCCAGGCAGCCTACGACGCCTGCATCGCTGCCGACGCGACGAACGGCATGGCGTGCGGCTCGTGCCTCAACGCGGAGCTGCTCAACACCTGCTCGGCGACCGGCATCTGCGACGAACAGTTCGGCGAGATCATCTGCTGTCTGATGGCGGAGTGCGGCTCGATCCCGGCGGGCCCCGATCAGCAGGCCTGCATCAACATGGAGCTCGGCGCCGGCGGCTCGTGTGCCGCGCAGGGCGGCGCCTTCCAGTCGTGTGTGAACACGGCGGTCATGGCGATGGAGTGCGGGAACACGACGCTCTGTGACATGCCCGCGGCGACGACGTTCGCGCCCGTGTTCACGCCCCGGCCGATGTCGTACTTCGTTCCCAGCCTGCTCGAGGCGCTCCGCGCCAGCTCGCTGCGCTGAGAACCGACCCGGATCGAGAGCTGAAGAGGCGGCCGCTCGCGAGAGCAGCCGCCTCTTTGCTTTTCGGTCGATCGATCGTTGCGCGCGCGAGTCGCTCGCGCATGCTCGCGCACCATGGCGACCTCGAAGAAGACCCCCGCGACGGCGAAGACCCCCGCGGCCAAGACACCGGCGGCGAAGGCGACGGCGGCGAAGGCGACGAAGCCCACGACCGCGGCGAGCGGATCGAAGCTCGTGGTCGGACAGAAGGCGCCGGACTTCACGCTGCCGTCCGGCGACGGACGCGAGATCTCGCTGTCCGACTTCCGCGGCAAGCACGTGATCGTCTACTTCTATCCGCGCGACGACACGCCGGGCTGCACGCGCGAGGCGCAGGGCTTCGAGGCCGCGACCGCGCAGGTCCGCGAGCGCGATGCGATCGTGCTCGGCGTCAGCAAGGACAGCGTCGAGTCGCACCAGCGCTTCTGCACGAAGTACGCGCTGCGCTTCCCGCTCCTCAGCGATCGCGACGCGAAGGTGATCGACGCGTACGGCGCGTGGGGCGAGAAGAACATGTACGGCAAGAAGTCGATGGGCATCGTCCGCACGACCGTGCTCGTCGGCCCCGACGGCAAGGTGAAGCGGGTGTTCCCGAAGGTGAAGGTCGACGGTCACGTCGACGCGGTGATCGCCTCGATCGACGCCAGCGACGCCTGACCGGCCGCGGGCTGGCCGCGCCGGACAGCTGGAGTGTGCGAGGTCTCCGCGCGAGTGAGATCGCTCAGGCCGCGAGCGCACCACCTCTTTCCGCTGGTGTGCGCGTCTGCGTACGCTCCTGGATGCGCCACGACGTCGGCGGTGTCGGGCCTGCACTGGAGAAGTACGCATGAACCTGGCTTGGAGAATTAAAGCGATCGGGAGCGTGGGCGCGATCGCGATGCTCGCGATGTTCGGCGCGGGATGCGCGAACAGCAGCGCGGCGACCTGCGATCCGGCATGCCCGGACTTCTATGCGTGCTGCGAGGGCGGCGCGGGTGCGTCGTGCCGCGACGTGCTGAACGAGTCCACCAACTGCGGCGGCTGCGGGATCGTCTGTCCGTCGGGCATGTGCCGCATGGGCTCGTGCGTCCCCGGGACGATGACGGACGGCGGCACGACGCCCGGGACCGACAGCGGGATGCGGGGCATGTGCGGCTTGAGCTGCGACGAGACGACCAGCCGCTGCTGCGGCACCACCTGCCTCTCGCGCTCGGGCGTCGCGGCGGGCGCTGATGGCCGCACGGATCCTACCTTCTCGAACTGCAACGGCTGCGGCATCGCGTGCGATCCCGAGCGTGCGAGCGCGTGCTCGGTGGCCGGCGGCGGCACCGGCATGCCGACGTGCATGTGCGGCGTGTACAACGCGTGCAGCAGCGGGAGCGTCTGCGTCAGCCAGTCCGGCAGCTTCGCCTGCGTCAACACCCAGACCGACATCAACAACTGCGGCGCGATCGGCAACGCCTGCGCGATGGGCGAGAGCTGCATGTCGGGCGTCTGCCAGTGCGGCAGCACCGGCGCCGCGTGCACGGCCGGACAGGCGTGCTGCGGCGGCGCGTGCATCGACTCGCAGACCGATGCGATGAACTGCGGCGGCTGCGGCGTCGCGTGCGCCGGCGACGAGTCGTGCCAGGCC
>JALYRN010000391.1 GCA_030855295.1 Myxococcota bacterium
GCTCGAGGCCCGCGACGCGCTCCAGCCGCGAGCGGCCTATCTGGTCGCGTACCGCGCCGCACGCCGGTTCGGCGGAGAGAGCGACGCGGCGTGCGCGATCGAGGCCCGACGCATGCTCGGCGCGCTCGACGGACATCGCGCCGATCGTGCGCTCCTCGCCGCGATCGATGCCGATCCCGACGCCGACGATCCGAGCGTCGGTCTCGCCGGCGATCCGGTGCGCGGCGCGAGCGAGCCGAGCGACGGCCTCGAGGCGTGGGCCGCGGAGCGCAGCGCCGAGGGCGCGCCGAGCACCCTGCAGTCGATCACGATCTACGGTGCCGACGACGGGGACGCGCAGGGCGTGCGGGTCGTGCTCGCGCTCGATCGCGTCGCCACGTTCGAGAGGATCGATCTCGCGCCCGAGCAGGGGATGCCACGTCGCCTCGCGCTCGACCTCGCGGGCGCGAGCCCGGAGGACGCGCTGCCGTCGTCGCTCACCGTCGACGCCGGTGGTCTGCTCCGCGTGCGCTCCGCGCGGCGCGAGGGCGGCACGCGCGTCGTGCTCGACCTCGAGGAGGGCGCGACTGCGCGTCTGTTCCTGCTGCCCGAGCCGTATCGCATCGTCGTCGACGTGACCCGCACCGATCCGAGCGCGCGGCTCTCGCCCGGCGGCGCGCCGCGCGACGTCGACCTGATCCTGATCGACCCCGGCCACGGCGGGAACGACTACGGCGCGCGCGCCTTCGGGATGCAGGAGGCCGACGTCGTGCTCGACCTCGCGCTGCGCGTGCGAGAGGTCCTGCGGACGCGGCTTCCGGGGGTGCGCGTGGTGCTCACGCGCGAGCGCGACGTGTTCGTCTCGCTCGAGCAGCGCACCGCGATGGCGAACGCCGTCGCTGCCGACGCGTTCGTCTCGATCCACCTCAACGCCGCCGACGAGCCGGTCGAGCGCGGCGGCGTGACGACGTTCGTGCTCGACACCACGAACGACCGGCAGGCGCTGCGGCTCGCGGCGCGCGAGAACGGCACGAGCGTCTCCGAGGTGGGTGACCTCTCGCGCATCCTCGCGGGGCTGCACCGCGACGAGCAGCTCGCGGCGTCGCGCGGTCTCGCCGAGCGCATCCACCGCGGCACGCTGACTGGAGGGCGGACGATCGTCCCCCGCCTGCACGACCGCGGCGTGCGCAGCGCGATGTTCTACGTGCTCGTCGGCGCGAGCATGCCCGCCGTGCTGGTGGAGGCGTCGTTCCTGAGCCGCTCGGACGAGGCGGCCGCGCTGCGGAGCGAGGTGTACCGGCAGGCGCTGGCGGACGGCATCGCGGAGGGCGTCGCGCGCTGGGCCACGGGATCGTAGCCAACCGGAGTGCTCGCCCCGGAGGGACCGAACGGGAGCGCGCGAGCCGATTTCTGGACAGCCTTCGGGTCCCCAGGAGTGGTCGTCCCGGATCTCGACGGTCTGAGCGTTCGTTGCGCCGTGCACCTCGGAGGCGAATACTTCCCGCCGCGATGAACCGGGAATCAGCGAGCACCGCGCGCCGATGAGGCGGGAATCAGCGAACGGTTCCGGGCACATGGACGATGGTGCGCGGTCTTCGCCGACGGGACGGGCGCCGGGGAGCCCCGGCCCCTCGCTCGATCTCGCGTCGCTCGCGCCCGGCCTGGGGAAGACGTGCGACGAGTATCGCGCGACGTACCGCGATCGTCTCGCGGACATGGTGCGCAGCGGCGAGAGCGGCGTGCGGGTCGCGACGATGCACGCCCGCATCCTCGACGGGCTCCTCGGCGCGCTCTACTGCGCCTCGAGCGCCGCGGCGCGCGCGACGGGCCGCGGGCCCAAGGGCCGCACCGCGCTGCTCGCGGTCGGCGGGTACGGGCGCGGGCTGCTCGGGATCCAGAGCGATCTCGACGTCGTCTTGCTCTGCGACGATCCCAGCGATCCCGGCGCCGCGCTGGTCGCCGAGGCGCTGCTCTATCCGCTGTGGGATCTCGGGCTCGAGATCGGTCACGCGGTGCGCGGTACCGACGAGACGCTCGCGCTCTCGCGGGAGGATCTCCGCACCGCGACGACGCTGCTCGACGCGCGTCGGGTCGCGGGCGATGCGGGGCTCGTCGACGAGCTGCTGCGCGGCGCGCGCCGGCAGGTCTTCGAGCCGGCGATGGTGAAGATCATCGACGCGCTCGCGGCCGATACCGCGGCGCGTCACGAGCGCTACGGCGGCTCGCGCTTCCTGCTCGAGCCGGACGTGAAGAACGGCTGCGGCGGGCTCCGGGATCTCGACGTGCTGATCTGGGCGGTCAACGTGCGCTGGGGCGCGCGATCGATCGAGGAGGGCGTCAAGCAGGGCGCGCTGTTGCACCGCGAGGTGCAAGAGCTCGAGGCATCGCGCGAGATGCTCTGGCGCGTCCGCAACCTGCTGCACGTGCGGGCCGCGACCGAGCTCGGCACGGGGCGCCGCCAGGATCGGCTCACCTTCGAAGACCAGGAAGAGGTCTCCACGAAGCTCGCGTTCGTCGACGACGGCACGACGCTCGGGGTCGAGCAGTTCATGCAGGCCTACTACCGGCACACGCGCACGATCGAGGTCGGCGTCGAGCGGATGCTCGCGCGCGCACGGCACCTCGATCGCAAGGCGCCCGCGCCGGTCGAGGATCTCGGCGGCGGCGTGCTGGTGTTCGACGGACACGTGACGCTGCGCGACTCCGACGAGCTCGATCGTGATCCTGCGCTCGCGCTGCGGTTCTATCGCCACGTCGTGAAGCGCAAGCTGCCGCCGTACTCGTTCGCGCGCGACGCGATCGCGCGCGCCGCCGCCGACGTGGGCTGGTGCGAGCGACTGCGCGTGAGCCGCGAGGCGGCCGAGCTCTTCCTCGAGCACATCACGCACGTCGCCGACGTGCCGGTGCGGCGGGGCTCGCTGCTCGCCGAGCTGCACGAGGTCGGCCTGCTGCTCGCGATGATCCCCGAGTTCGAGCCGGTCACCGGCCGCGTGCAGCACGACGTCTATCACGTGTACACGGTCGACGTTCACTCGGTGGCCGCGGTCGATCGCATGCGCGCGATCATGCGCGGCGAGCACGCGAGCGAGCTGCCGATGCCGACGCGCCTCGCGGCCGACGTGCCGCGCCCCGTGACGCTCTTCCTCGGCGTGCTGCTGCACGACATCGGCAAGGGCCGGGGGCGCGATCACTCGACGGTCGGCGCCGAGCTCGTCGGTCCGATCGGCGAGCGCCTCGGGCTGCCGCCGGGAGACATCCTGCACGTTCGCTGGCTCGTGCAGGAGCACCTGAGCCTCTATCACTGGGCGATGCGCCGCGACACCACCGACCCCGCGACGATCGCGGAGGTCGCGCGCCGCGTGGGCACCGTCGATCGACTGCGCGATCTGTACGTGCTGACGGTCGCCGACCTGTCGACCACGAACCCGAAGGCGATGACGTCGTGGAAGGCGCGCATGCTCGACGACCTCTACCTCGCGGCCGCGGCGGCGCTCGAGGACGGGTTCGAGTCGGGCGAGAAGCGCGCGGATGCCATCCGCGCCGAGGTGCGCGTCGGCTTCGTCGGTGACGGCGGGCAGCGCGAGCTCGAGTCGTTCCTCGCGTCGATGCCCGACCGGTACGTCCTCGCGAACCCGGTCGACGTGATCCGCGCGCACGCGCGCATCGCGCGGGATCGCGACGGCCGCGAGGTGCTCGTCGCGCTGCGGCCCGGGCCGAGCGAGGAGATCGCGGAGCTCGTGGTGATCACCGACGATCGCCCGGGCTTGCTCGCCGACGTCGCCGCGGTGCTCGCGGCGACCCGGCTCGACGTCACCACCGCGCAGATCCACACGCGGCCTCGCGAGGGTGAGAGCCCCGAGGCGTTCGACGTCTTCCACGTCCGCCGCACCGGCGCGGCGGAGGGCGACCCCGTCGACGTCTCGATCGTCGAGCGCTTCACGAAGGACCTCGAGGACCTGCTCGCAGGCCGCGCGTCGGCGCAGGAGCTGCTGGCGCGCCGCGCGCCGCCGCCGGCCTGGGCGAGGCGGCACAGCCCCGCGGTGAAGACCGAGATCCTCGTCGTCGACGACGTCTCCCCGCGCTTCACCGTGATCGACGTGTTCACGCGCGATCGCGTGGGCCTGCTGCACGCGATCGCGCGCACGCTGCACGAGCAGAGGCTCTCGATCGCGCTCTCGAAGATCACGACCGAGGGCGAGCGCGCTGCCGACGTCTTCTACGTCACCGACGCGAGCGGCGGGCAGCTCCGCGATCCCGCGCGCGTCGCCGCCGTCTCCGCCGCGCTGCGCGTCGCGATCGACACGCTCGCCGACGACGAAGCCTCGAGCCCGCGCTGATGCCCGCGCGCTGTCGGCCAGCGATCGGCGCGCACGCTTCGGTGCTCGTCGTCCTCGTCGTCGCCCTCACGCTCTCGTGCAGCGCCAGCCATCCACCCGATGCGCCGATCGAGGTCGGCGACTTCGAACGAGATCTCTGCGCCCCGGTGAGCGAGTCGCTCTGCGCTCGCGCCGAGGCGTGCGGCTGCGGCGCGCTGGTGCACGGAGGCGTGCTCGATCACGACGCGTGCGTCGCGCGGATGACGGCCCGCTGCCTCGAGACGAACGCGAGCTTCGTCGATGCCGGGATCGTCGCCGAGCGCCGGCTGGTCCGCGAGTACCTCGCCGCAGTCGCGGAGCTCGCGCCCTGTGAGGACGTGCGGATCCCGTGGGAGCGCGGGCTCGCGTTCTTCCCGGTCGAGATCGGCGCGCGGTGCCCGTTCGCGCACGGCTACTGCGCCGGCAGCGCAGGTGTGTGCGGGTCCGGCCACTGTTTTCGTCGACCGACCGACGGCGACGAGTGCCGGTTCGGCGTGTGCGCCGTCGGATCGACGTGTCGCGAGACCGACGCGGACTCGATCTGCGCTCCGCTCGGGAGCGCGGGCGAATCGTGCGACTTCCTCGACGACGCGGACTGCGCGTTCCCGATGCGCTGCGGCGACACCGAGTGCCTGATGCCGATCCCCGACGGGGACGCGTGTGGCTCCTCCGCACGAGGTGCGTGCGCCGCGGGGTCGTCCTGCGTCGATGGCTCGTGCACGGTGCGGGAGCGCGGAGCGTGTCCGTGCGCTGCCGGCGAGACCTGCGTCGAGTGGCTCCGCACGTGCCGAGCGGGCGGGGCGGTGGGGGACTCGTGCGGCACCGATCGCGAGTGCGCGGCCGGGCTCTGGTGCGATCCGCCGATCGGTCGATGCGCCACGCGGATCGCGGAAGGAGGCGAATGCCCGACCGGATTGCTCGCCTGCGCCGATGGGCTTCGGTGTCTCGATGGCGCGTGCGCGCCGCTGGCTCTCGCAGGGGAGCCGTGCACCGACGGTCGCGCGCTCGAGTGCGCGGGCGGGCTCACGTGCATCGACGGCGCGTGCGCTGCCGCGCGGCGCGCTGGCGAGCCGTGCACGTATCTCGAGTGCGCGGACGACTTGGTGTGCTTCGGCGATCCGGCGACGTGTCAGCCGCCGCCGGGGGAGGGCGAGCCGTGCGCGCGATCGTCGCTGTGCGCGAGCGGCCTGCACTGCGCGGGCGAGGTGTGCGTGCGCGATCGACCGGCGGGGGCGCGCTGTGACTCGTTCGAGGATCCCTGCGAGGGCGCGTGCGTGCGCGATCGGACGGGCGGCCTGACGTGCGTCGATGCGCCGGGCGAGGGCGATCCCTGTGGCGAGCACGAGGACTGTCCGGCGGGGCTGCAGTGCGCGGGTGAGCTGCGATGCGTCCCGACGCTCTGCGAGCTGTGGTCACCGGAGCGCCCGTGACATCGCGCGCGCTCTGACGTACGAGGGATGCATGGCGCGAAACCTCGTGGTTGTCCTGATCGCGGTGCTCGCGGGATGCGGTGGCGGTGGCGCGGCGCGCGGGGCCGAAGAGCCGCCGCTGGAGTTCGAGGACGAGGCCGCAGCGCGGCGCGCGCCGCAGGCGAGCGAGGAGGTCGCGCAGGCCGAGGCGCTGATCGCGCAGGGTGAGCCCGATGCCGCGATCGCGATCCTCGAGCGCGCGATCGCGAGCGATCCGCGGGACGTTCGGGCGCGGCTCGATCTCGGGCTCGCGCACGAGATGCGCGAGGATCTCGCGGCCGCCGAGGAGGCCTACCGCGGCGCGATCGAGGTCGATCCGACGTTCGCCGAGGCGCTCAACAATTTGGGCGCGCTGCTGCGCGACACCGAGCGCGGCGAGGAAGGGATCGCGATGCTGCGCCGCGCCGTCGAGGCACGCCCGGGGCTCGCGTCGGCGCACCTCAACTTGGCGCTCGCGCTCGAGGACGCAGGCGACGACGCGGGCGCCGAGCAGGCGTACCGAACCGTGATGCGCCTCGCGCCGCGCGACCCCGCGAGCCGCACCAACCTCGCCATGATCCTCCTGGCCCGCGGCGATCGAGAGCAGGCGCTGAT
>JALYRN010000392.1 GCA_030855295.1 Myxococcota bacterium
GCCGCCGCGCCCCCGGCCCGCGGACGAGCTCGGCGGTGTGCTCGCGCGAGGCGGCGCTGCGAAGCCCCGAGCTGATCCCTAGGTCCTCGAGGCACAGCCGCTCGCCCTCGAGCACCGGCCACGCGAGCGGCGAGAGGCGCGTCAGATATCGCTCGAGGATCGCCTGCCGCCGCGCGAGCAGCACCTCGACGAGCCGCTCCTCCACCGCGGGATCGGAGAAGCGCCCGAGCCGCGCGACCTCGCGCAGGTGCGACTCGCGGAAGCGCGCGATGATGCGCGCCATCCACGCCGCGTCGTGCTCCGTCATCCGCTCGAACGCGCCGTTCCAATAGTTCGGCCGCCACGCCTCGGGATCGAAGCCCTCGGCCGCGTAGTACCCGAGCAGCGGCCACGTCGGACCGCGCGCGACCGTATCCCACGGCCGCGCGACGAGCCCGAACGTGAAGAAGTCCGCGACGACGTGCTCGAAGTCGAGGAACTGCGAGCGCCCGAAGCGGATCGCGGCGCGATGCGGATACTCGATCGCGCCGAGCGTCTCACCGAAGTCGACGAGGTGGTGCTCGACGTGCCCGGCGTTGCGCGCCTCGTCGTCCTGGGCCCAGGTCGAGAGCGTGTTGAGCTGCCGCGCGTCCCAGTGATCGACCCACGCGTTGAGCATGCGCATCCCGCGCAGCTCGCGCCGATCCTCGTGCGGCACCACGTCGTTGAGGTCGGGCTCCCAGCGATCGCGGTAGCCCCACGGGCCGAGCGGCTCGCCCTCGAAGAGCTCGCTCGCGACCCCGCGGAGGCGACCATCGTCGGTCTCGCGCACCACCGCGAACACTTGATCTACGTCGGCGTCCGTCATCGGTCGCTCGGGCCCGGAGGTCGGGTCGAGCATCGCGCCCGGCTCGAGCTCGACCCACTCGCGCTCGAAGAGCACGACTCGGTTGCAGGGCACGTGATAGCCGGCCGCGTGATAGAGCGCGGCCGCGATCGCGTCGGCCGCGGTCGTCTGCTCGGGCTGCTCGGGGCGATCGGCCTTGAACAGGTAGCGGCGTCCGTGCGCGTCCTCGAAGGCGAAGCCGCGCGTCGCGCCGTCGACCTTCCCCGAGATGATCTGCCAGGGCGGCGTCGGCCCGGGATCTCCCTCGCGGCACGCGCCGCGCGCGACGCGCGCCGGAGACTGCTCCTGTCGACCGATGCGGTTCTCGAACCAGCTCGAGTCGGCCACCTCGTCGAGCGCGGTCGCGTTGCTCGACTCGCCCGACGTCTCGAGCGCGAGCGCGCGCACGGCGGGGCGCAGCGTCAGGCTGTCGGCCGCGTCCCACAGATCCGCGACGTAGCGATCGTCCGGCGGACCGGCGAACGGCTGTCGATCGGGATCCTCCCAGAGCGGCTCGCGCCGAGCGAACTGCACCGGACCGGCGCCGCACCCCGAGACGGCGACGAACGCGAGCATCGACACGAGCGCGAGGCGGTGACCATTCATCCCCGCGAACGCGCGGTGCACGGCTCGCGCCACCACCGGCGCCGTTCGCGGAGCGCGTCGATGGCGGTCGAGCCCGCCACGACCCCTCGTCCCGGGGCGTGGCGCCGCGCCCCGACCTCGTGGTGCGATGCCACGCTCGCGGATCGCCGTCCGCGGGCCGCGCGAGCGATCGACTACTGCGCGGCGTTCTTGCCGGCGCGCACTGCCGCGACGATCCCGCCGACGACGATCAGCAGCGACGTGAACGAGCAGCAGCACGCGGCGCCGAGGCCCGGCGCGGCCTCGTCGGCGCTCATCGCACCGCCGCTGTCGATGAACACGTTGAACGCGAACAGCGCCACTCCCGCGAGGGAGCTCAGCAGCAGCAGCCCACCGCAACCTGCGGCGACGAATCCACCAGTCTTCGCGTTCATCTCGGGAGCTCTCCTGTCGACGCGTGCGTGGCGGTGCGTCGGGCCCGCGCTCGCGTCGAGATCGGTGCCGGATGCTACACGAGCGCGCCCTGGAGCGGCGGGCTCACTCACGATCGAGACGAGCGCACCGGAAGGCGCGGCGCGTGACAGGATCCGCGCATGGGCAGGCCCGCGGTCGATCCGGACGCACGACGAGCCGCGCTCTACGCGGCGGTGCATCGCGGCACACCCGGCGACGTCGACTTCCACCGCGCGCAGTGCGCCGGCGCCGCGCGCGTGCTGGAGCTCGGGTGCGGGTACGGCCGCGTCGCGTGCGCGCTCGCCGAGGCGGGCCACGCCATCGTCGGCGTCGAGATCGATCCGGCGATGCTCGGGATCGCGCGCGCATCGGCGGCGAGCGCCCCCGCCGAGCTGCGCGATCGGCTCACGCTGCGGGAGGGCGACGCGCGCGCGCTGGAGCTCGGCGCGCTGCGCTTCGAGCGCGTCCTCCTCGCGCACTCGACGATCTACTGCTTCCGTTCGGACGACGAGGTGCGCGCCGTGCTCCGCGGCGCGCGCGCGCACCTCGTGCCCGGAGGCCGTCTCGTGATCGACGCGTACGCGGCCGACGACTTCCACGCCCACCTCGACCCGGATGCTGCCGACGCGTGGGGCGAGATCGCGCGCGTCGAGGCGGCCGGCCGACGCTGGCGCGTGCTCGAGCGCTCCGACTGGGATCGCGCGGCGCAGCGCGTGTCCGCGCACTACCGCCACGAGCCGCTCGGCGGCGGCCGCGCGATCGAGACCACCATCGAGCATCGCTACCTGCTCGCGTCGCAGCTCGAGTCGCTGCTGCGCGACGAGGGCTTCGAGGTGCTGCGCATCGACGGCGACTTCGAGAGCACGCCGTTCCACCCCGAGGCCGAGCACCTCGTCGTCGTCGCGGAGCGCTCCGCTACGGGCAGCTGACCGTCTGCGGCCCCTGCGCGTAGGTGCTGGTCACGCGCCCGAGCACCTGGTCCAGGGGCACCGCGCCGATGCGCGGATTGCGCGAGTCGTTGCTGCGGTCGCGGTGATCGCCGAGCACGAACACGTGGCCCGCCGAGATCGCCTGCTCCGGGGTCGAGCTCGGCGCGCTCGTCTCCGACCACACGATCCGCCACGATGCGTCGCCGAGCCGCTCTTCGGCGCAGATCATCTCAGGATCCTCGCCCTGGGCCGGACCGAGCAAGCGCGGCTCGATGCGCTCGCCGTTCAGGACGATCACGTCGTCCTCGATCGCGACGTGGTCGCCGCCGATGGCGATCACGCGCTTGACGATGTCGATGCCCTCCTCGGGACGCCGGATGATCACGACGTCTCCGCGCGCGATGTCGGCGCCGCGCTCGACCGCGACGCGATCGCCGTCGAAGTACGTCGGCTCCATCGCGGGCCCGTCGAGCTCGTACGGCGCGAACGCGACGCGCAGCGCGAGCAGCCCCGCGACCAGCAGCACGCCGATCGCTGTCATCGCCGCGAACGCGATCACCGCGCGCCTCGCGCGCCTCTTCTTCGCAACCTCGGGGAGCTCCATCGCCGCGATCATAATCGACGAAGCGATCCCCTACTCGTTCCGGTGCCGCTCTACCCCCGCGCGATGCGACGAGGGCGTAGCTCTGGAGGACACAGGGGCACATCGCAGGTGTGTGCTCCGAGGTTCCGGTCCGGCGCGGTCGGCCCGCGTTTCTTCCGCGTACGAGCGCGGTACGGCGGCTGCAGTGCGAGCGCCCGATGCGCTGTCGTCGAGAGCTCGCGACCCTGGTCCTCTCCACCGCCTGCTGGCTCGGCGTCGGTTGCGACGGGCTGCTCCTCGACGGCGCCGTGCGCCCCGGCTCGCACGATCGCGATCCACCGCCGAGCGACGGCGCCCCCGACGGAGGCGTGGTCGCAGCGTGCGTGTCGCTCGAGGACCACTACCGCGCGCGACTCTGGCCCGGCGTGATCCAGCCGCGCTGCGCGAGCTGCCACTCCGCCACCGGGCCCGCGCAGGGCTCGCAGCTGGTGCTCCTCGACGACCACGCGAGCGATGCGAACCTCGAGGTGCTCACGCGGCTCGCGCTCACGGGCGCGCCGACGCCGCGCCTGCTCGAGAAGCCGACGGGCGGGCTCGAACACGGCGGCGGTGCGGTGCTCTCGCGCGACGAGCTCGCGTACGACTTGCTCGCGCAGTTCGCCGCGCTCGCGGCCTCGCCCCCCGACTGCGATCCGGTCGTGCCCGACGACGTGGCGCTCGAGGTGGTGGAGCTCGGGCCCGCCGCGCTGTTCCGCAAGGTTGCGCTGTCGCTCGCGGGGCGCCTGCCGCGGCCCGAGGAGCTCGAGCGCCTCGAGCGCGAGGGCGAGACCGCGCTCGTGCCGCTGCTCGACGCGCTGATGGAGGAGCCCGGCTTCTACGTGCGCCTGCGCGAGGGCTACAACGACATCCTCCTCACCGACGCGGCGCTCGTCGATCGCGACACCCACCCTGCCGGATATCTCGACGAGCGCGCCTATCCCGAGCGCCAGTGGTTCAATGCGTACGCGGTCGAGGAGGGACGCGCCCAGCTCGCCGACGGAGCGCGCGTCGGGCTCACGCGCGGGCCGCTCGAGCTGATCGTGCACGTCGTGCGCGAGCACCGCCCGTTCACGGAGGTGCTCACCGCCGACTATGTGATGGTCAATTCGTTCGCGGCGCGATCCTATGGCGTCTACCGCGAGAGTGACTACGTCGACCCGGCCGACCCGTCGGAGTTCCGCCCGGCGCGACTGCCTCCGATCCCCGGCGGCGGTGACGCCTATCCGCACGCCGGAGTCCTCAGCTCGTATTTCTATCTGCACCGCTATCCGTCGACGCCGACCAACCGCAATCGCCTGCGCGCGCGCATGGTGCTCGCGCACTGGCTCGACTTCGACGTCATGGATCTGTCGCCCAGCGGCGCCGATCCCACCGACGCCGCGACGTTCGACGACCCGGTGCGCGAGGCCTCGCAGTGCTCGGTCTGCCATCGGCTGATCGATCCGATCGCGGGGACGTTCCAGAACCACGACGACATCGGCCGCTATCTGCCGCGCGAGGAGGGCTGGTATCGCGACACCTTCGCGCCGGGCTTCGGGGAAGATGCGCTGCCGTCCGCCGAGGTCCCGCGTGCGCTGCCGTGGCTCGCGCAGCGCGTGGTCGAAGATCGGCGCTTCGTGCGCGCGGTGACGTCCCATGCGTTCCAGATCCTCTTCGGCCGGCGGCCCCTCTCGGCGCCCGACGATCCGTCGGCGACCGACTTCGCCGCGCGCCTGGTCGCGTACGAGCGCGAGCAGGAGATGCTCGCGGCGGCGCGCGCCGTGTTCACCGCCGACGGCCACGAGCTCCGCTCGCTCCTGCGCGCGCTCGTGCTCAGCCCCTCGTACCGCGCCGCAGGCCTGGTGCGCCCGCCCGCGAGCCTGACCGAGCAGCGCGTCGCCGAGAGCCTGGGCGCGCCGCGCCTGCTGAGCCCCGAGCTGCTGACGCGGCGCCTGCGCGAGGTGCTCGGCACCCCGTGGATCTACCGCTACGGCGAGCCCCTGCTCGCGCCCGAGCGCTTCCGCCTGCTCTACGGCGGCATCGACTCGCGCGCGACGATCGTGCGGATGGCCGAGCCGAACGCGCTGATGGCGTCGGTCGCGGAGCTGATGGCCAACGACGTCGCGTGTCGCACGGTCGCCGGCGAGCTCGAGCGCGCGACCGATGCGCGCGTGCTGCTGCCCGAGGTCGGCCTCACCGACGTGCCCTCCGATCCCGCGGCCGACGTGCGCATCCGCGCCGCGATCGCGAGCCTGCACGAGCGCCTGCTCGGGGAGCGCGACGCCGGCGAGCTCGAGACGACGCACGCGCTCTTCACGACGCTGCAGTCGGAGGGCGCGCGCGGGGTCGCGAGCGGCGAGCTCTCGATCGCGCTCGAGCGCCGATGTTGGCAGGGCGTCAGCGCGCTCCGGCAGGACCCCGACTACACGGTTCGCGCGTGGTCGGGCGTCGTCAGCTACCTGCTGCAGACCTACGAGTTCCTCCATGAGTGAGAGAAGGAGCGCCTCGTGAATCGACGAGACTTCGTGAAGATGACGGCATTCGCGGGCGCGAGCGTCATCGCCCCGCTCTCGCTCACGTCGCGCGCCGACTCGAGCGGCCCGTACGAGGGGCCTCTGTACTTCTTCTTCAATGCCATCGGCGGCTGGGACACGACGCTCCTCTGCGATCCGAAGGGCACGCCCGAGCTCAATCGCTCCTACACCGCGGCGGGGATCCGCACCGCCGGGAACATCGCCTATGCGCCGGCCGGGGCGAACCAGCTCTTCTTCGAGAAGTACGGGCGCGAGCTCCTGGTGCTCAACGGAATGGACATGTCCTCTCCGAACCACGCCGTCGGACAGCGATACATCTCGGTGCAGATCTGATCCTGACACCGCGAGCCCAGGGAATTTCGGTGCGCCGCCCTTGTTGATGCGCGCATGACGAAGACCTCCACCGCTCGCTCCACGTCCTCGCAC
>JALYRN010000393.1 GCA_030855295.1 Myxococcota bacterium
GTGAGGCGCGACGCGCGCGATCGCGGGCGCTGCGGGAAGCGCGGCCGGCGCCGGGCGTAGGATGGGGCGTGCGCCGCCTGTTGCTGCTCGCGCTCGTCGCAGTCGCGGCCGCGCCCGTCTTGGCGGCGCGAGCCCAGGCGCCGGCGGGTCCGACCGAAGCGCGGGTGGGTGAAGTCGCTGTCGAGGCGGTACAGCAGTGGTGCCACACGCGGAGGCAGCCTTGCCAGTCCGCGACGCGCCGCGTGGAGGTGCGCATGCGCACCGGCGCCACGCCCGCGCAGGTCCGCGTCGTCGGCATGGAGCGGTGGGAGCAACCGTCGGCGCGGCGTGGCGTCGGGCGTTGGGTGAGCGTGCGGATCCGTCGGCTGCAGCTGGAGACGCAGCCGCCGATCGACGCGCAGCAGACGATCTCGATCGCGGCGCAGACGACGAGGACGCTGGGCATCCTGCACGCCGAAGACCTGCCGCTCCCCATGGCCGGCGTCCGCTATCGCGTGGAGCTCGTCGTGAACGGAGCCGCCGTGACCGTGCAGCCGTCGGAGCGCGTCGTCATCGAGCATCCCCGCCGGCGCTGAGCGCGTGGCTCGGCGATCCGATCGCCGGCGTCGAGGGCGCGACTCGGATCGTCGCGCCACGGGACGGCGGGACTCCAAGCTGCTGCCTCGGTCGTATCTCGCTGCGCACTTGATGGACGAGGTGCCGGTGCGGCAGCGGGTGTGCTCGCTCATCGCGCCACCCCTGGGCTTGGCGCTCGGATCGCGATGTCGACCTCCGTCCCGCGCGAGCGCCCTCCGCCAGTGCCGCGATCTCCTGACGGCAGCGATCGGTCGCTCAGGGGTCGGAGGCGCGGTCTTCGGAGAGGAACGCGTCGACCACCTGACCGAGCTCTTGCACGCGCTCGTTCGCGAGGGAGTGCGATGCGCCGGGGAACACGTGGAGGCGCGCGGTCGGGATCATCTTCGCGAGCGCGGCGACGCCGACGCCCATGCCGAGCGCGTGATCTCGATCGCCCCACCCGAGGAACACCGGCTGCGTGATGCGGCCCACGTGATCGAACAGCGACGTGCTCGCCTGATCGTGGCCGACGTCCCAGTACATCCGGAAGAAGCCCGGGCCCGAGACCTCTCGGTAGTAGCGGAACGCGTCCTCGAGCGCGGCGTCTCGACCCGGCCAGCTGCGCGAGTACCAGAACCGCGACTGCACCCACATCGACGGCCAGAAGAACGACGGCAGCCGGCGCATCGTCTTCGCGAACATCATCCAGCCGCGCATCGGACGCCACGCACCTGCGGGCGCCCATACCGCGAGCCTGGTGAACCGCTCGGGATGGTCCGCGCCCAGGCGCAGCGCGAGATTTCCGCCCAGCGACCCGCCCGCGACGTGTGCCGTCTTGGCGCCGAGCTGATCGAGGAACGCCAGCAGGAACTCCTGGTAGCGCGCGAGCGTGTACTCCCGATCGGCGGGCTTGTCGGCGAGACCGCAGCCCGGCAGGTCGACGACGATCACGCGCCGACGCGGCGCGAGCAGCGGCACGAGCGCGTCGTACTCCTCGATCCTCGACGCGTGCCCATGGACCAAGAGGAGCGGAGGACCCTCTTCGTCCGTGGCGCGTACGTCGACGTAGCGCGTGCGCACGCCGAGCACTTCCATGCTGCGCGCATCGAGCTGGGTGCGGCGCGACTGGTTCGAGCGGGCGCTCAATGGCGGTGCGACGCGCGTGCGCCGTCGTGCGAGATGCCGAGGACGACCAACATTCGGTAGCTCCTGCGAAGCGATGACGAGCATCAGTGTGGTCCGCGCTGCCCCGCTGCGCTCGCCGCCAGCACGCCCGCTGCACGCGCGTGGTCTCGATGAAACGGCGGTCTGCGCGGTACCGACGGCGCACTTCGTCGCGCCTAGACTCGCGACCATGGGACTTCTCACCTTCAGCCTCAACGTCACTCTCGACGGTTGCGTCGACCACCAGGAGGGGATCGCCGACGACGAGACGCACGCCTTCTTCACCCGTCTCATGGACGAGGGCGGGGCGATGCTGTGGGGTCGCGTCACCTACGAGATGATGGAGAGCTACTGGCCGGCCGTCGCCCGCGGCGACGTGGACGCGCCGCCGGCAATCCGCGAGTGGGCGGTCGCGCTGGAGGCCAAGCCCAAGTACGTGGTGTCGTCGACGCGCAGCGACTTCCCGTGGACCAACAGCCACCACCTCGCCGGCGATCTGCGCGAGGCCGTGCAGAAGCTCAAGGACGCGACCCCGGCCGGGGTGCTCCTCGGCAGCGGCAAGCTCGCGACCGAGCTCGATCGGCTGGACCTGATCGACGAGTACAAGCTGCTCATCCATCCCAGGATCGCCGGCCACGGCCCGACGCTGTACCAGGGCGGACTGCCCGGCACGCGCAAGCTCGAGCTCCTCTCGGCGAAGCCACTCCGCAACGGCGCGATGGCCCTGCACTACCGTCGCGCGCGATGAAGCACAGGAATCCCATCGCTGGATCCCGGTGATCCTCGTCGCGACGCTCGAACGTCCGGCTGCGATCGTGGTACGCCGCACGCGATGACCGATCCCTGGGCTCGCACGCGCACGCTCGACGTGATCGGCGTCGAGACGCCGATCTTCGAGGCCGGCCCCGAAGGCGCTCCCCCGATCGTGCTCCTCCACGGGAACCCCGACACGCACGCCGTCTGGAACGGCGTCGTGTCGCGGCTCGCAGCGACACATCGCTGCATCGCGCCGGACATGCCGGACTTCGGAGCGTCGGTCGCGCCGCCGGACTTCGATGTCTCGCTCCGCGGTCAGAGCCGCTTCGTGAACGCGCTCTTCGACGCGCTCGAGCTGCCGCGCGCGAACCTCGTGTGCCACGACGTCGGTGCGACGTACGGCCTCGCGTTCGCGTCGGAGCACGCCGATCGGCTGAGCTCGCTGACGATCCTCAACGCCAACTTCTTCCCCGACTACCGGTGGCACTTCTGGGCGCGGATGTGGCGGCTGCCGCTCGTCGGCGAGCTCGTGATGTTCGCGGGGAACGAGCCGCTCTTCGTGAACGAGACGAAGAAGGGCTCACCGGGCATCACCGACGAGCTGGCGCGCACCGCGTACCGCGCACTCCACCCGCGCGCGCGGCGGAGGTCCTCCGCTTCTACCGCTGGCTCGACTCCGCGAAGCTCGCCGGCTGGGACGCGAAGCTGGTCGCCGCGACGGCGCACACGCCGAAGCAGGTGCTCTGGGGCGACCGCGATCCGTACATGCCCGACCGCACGATCGCCGAGCGCTTCGGCGTCGACGCCGTGCACTTCGAGGAGGCCGGCCACTGGGCGATGATCGACCGCCCGGGCGACGTCGCGGCGCGCATCGCCCGCCTCGCGAAGTGAGCGCGCGTGCGGTCCGCGGGCAGCACGATCGTGCAGACGCGGCCGACCAGCGTGCGCCGCGCCGGCACTACGGCCACTCGGTGAGCTCTTCGCGCTCGTACAGCTGCTTCCACGACGGGCGGCTCTTGATCGCGCGCGCGAGCGACGCGATCGCGGGCCATCGATCGGCGGGCGCCGGCATGTTGCGCGACCATCGCATCAGCATCGTCGCGTAGAGATCGGCGATCGAGACTTCGACCCCGAGGATGTGCGGGCCTCGCCGTGCGAGATGCGCGTCGAGGCGATCCCACACCGCCTCGATGCGCACGCGCGCGTGCGCCTTCATCTCCGCCTCTTGGTCCGCAGGGCCGAAGTCGTTCGGATAGAACCACTGGCGGAACGCGGGCTGGAGGGTGTTCGCGAGGTGCAGCATCCACTGCAGGTAGAGCGCGCGATCGGGCGCGCCGGGCGCAGGCGCGAGCGCGGCTCCGGGGTGGCGCTCGCCGAGCAGCAGCAGGATCGCAGCGCACTCGTACGTCGGCGCTCCGTCGACGACGAGCGTCGGCACCATACCGTTGGGGTTGAGCCGCAGGTACTCGGCATCCTTGTGCGCGCCCGACTTCAGATCGACCCGTCGCAGCTCGTGAGGCGCGCCGAGCTCGAGCAGCGCGAGGTGCACCGCCATGCTCGCCGTGCCGGGAGAGTAGTAGAGCGTGTACATCCCGCCTGGGTACGCGAGCGGCGGCCGTGTGTCGATCTCGATGGCGACGGGTCGGCGAGATCGGCGTCCGCGCTGTTCGCAGGTCGAGCTGCTCTCGGCGAAGCCGCTCCGCAACGGCGCGGTGGCCATGCACTACTGCCGCGCGCGCTGAAGCAGAGGAGTCCCATCGTTGTCAGCTCACCGGAGTCGACTCGTCACCCATACCTCGGTCGCCTCGGCCGCCGCTCTGCTGCCAGCAGAGTGCAAGCACTCGGCGCCGCGCCGGTCAGCGCGATCATTGCGACGGGCGGAGCGCGCGTCGGATCTCTTTCTGGAGGACGGCGAGGAGGGCGCGCAGTGCGGGCCGGGTCGGTGCGCGCTCGCGGGTGAGCGCACGCATGACGAACGGCGCGCGATCGTCGGGTAGACCGCGAAGCGACCAGAGGCGACCCTCTGCGAGCTGCGCGCGCACCGAGATCTCGGGGAAGTATCCGAGGAACACGCCCTCCTCGCACAGCGCGACGCCCATCTGGAGCAGCTCGATGGTCGCGCCGATCGTGCGCGGCCACTCGAGCTCCGGGAACTGATCGATCGACGGCAGATCCTCGAGCCCGAGGAAGCGCGGGACGACCGATGGGTGCTCGCGCAGGTGCCGTGGCCCGACGCGCCGACGGCGGTAGAGCGGATGCGATCGGCCGCACACCAGCACGCCCTCGCAGCGGCCGAGCTCGTGAGAGGTGATGCCGCGCTCCGCGCCTCCTCCGATCGTGAGCGCGACGTCGATGCGTCCCTCGCGGAGCGCGGTGAACATACCGGTCGGTGGCATCTCGAAGGTCGAAGGACGGAGCCCCGGGTGCGCGCGGACGAGCGATGCGAGCGCACGCGGGAGCAGCGCGATCGAGAGCACCTCCATCGCGGCGATCCGCAGCTCGCCCTCGACCGCGCCCTCGCGGCCGTCGAGCTCCGCGCGCAGGCTGTCCAGCTCGCCGAAGATGCGCGCGCACCGGTCGACCAGCGCACGCCCCTCGGGCGTCAGCGCGACGCGACGGGTGGTGCGCTCGAACAGACGCACGCCGAGCTCGTCCTCGAGCTTGCGAACCGACTTGCTGACCGCGGGCGCGGTCACGTGAGAGAGCGCGGCACCTCGCGAGAAGCTGCCCGCCAGCGCGACGTTGGAGAAGTGGCGGAGATCCGTGAGCTCCACGATTCGGTCCTTCGGAGAAAGAGTCTCGTGAGAATCATTCCATGGAACCACGTCTCGCCGCGAGCCACGACTTGCCGATGAGACTCCACCTGCTCTCGCTCGCGATCCTCTGCGCCAGCTGCGCTTCCGCGGAAACCACCGTCGTCGCTCCAGACGCCTCGATCGCCGACGCCTCGGTCGACCTCGACGCCCATCTCACCTGCGTTCCACCGTTCGTCGACGAGGGCGATGCCTGCGTCGCGTGGCGTGTGATCCCCGATCCTCCGTGTGACGTCGTCGGCGTCGTCCGAATGGCGGCCGAGATCGCCGTGCGCTGTGCCGACGGCGCGGCCTACGCGCTGCTGCCGGCGTACGTATGGGAAGCGCGAGACGGCGAGGGCAGTGAGATCGACCCGCCGCGCGGTGACGAGCCGGAGGCGGCCTCGCCCTTCTCGTTCGCGCTCGTGATGGCGGAGCGCCCCGACGGCTCACGCATCGCGACCCACTCCGACGTCTACGCGCACCCCGCAGCGTGGCGCACGCGCGACGACGGAACGTGGCGCGAGACCCTCGCCCCACCGAGCGCGTTCATCGCGCACGGCGTCGCGCTCTCGCGAGACGAAGTCCTCTTCGTCGGCTCCGTCGCGTACGTCCACGTGCGCACGACGAGGTGAGCGACGACGGCCAGCCGGCACCCTTCCTGTCGCTCGTTCGCGATCTCCCGTTCGCTCCGTCCGTCGTGGACGAATGTCGGCGAATCGTTCACGCCGCGACACGCTGCCGGACCGCGCGCGCTACCGGGGCGGGACGATCTCGAACGTCAGCGGCAGGACGTACGTCGCCGGGGCGTCCTCCGGGCCGGG
The DNA here is from genome assembly GCA_030855295.1 of Myxococcota bacterium. Lineage (GTDB taxonomy): Bacteria > Myxococcota_A > Polyangia > Polyangiales > Sandaracinaceae > Sandaracinus. The sequence continues at coordinate 6,092 of JALYRN010000393.1, forward strand.
GTCGAAGCGGAACCTCGCGAGGACGCCGCTGATGCAGGACCGCGTCGCCCCGCTCGCGAGCGTGCTGTCCTCGCTGACGCGCACGCCGGTGATCGATCCCGACGTCTGGATGGTCAGCGTCACGATCACCGTCCCCGCGAGCGTCGGGTCGGTCCGGAGCTCGGACTCGTAGCAGCGCACCAGCGCTGCGCTCCGCGTCTGGGTCATGCGGATCAGATGCCGCTGATCGAAGCGCCCCGCGCCGGGCATCGCGCGCGCCTCCGCCGGCACGACGACGCGGCCGCGCAGCACCGC
>JALYRN010000394.1 GCA_030855295.1 Myxococcota bacterium
CGCCGCTCCCTGAGCGCCTGCGCGGCGAGCTCGCGGTTCGTGCGAGCTCGCCGCCTGCCATCACCAGCCGCCGCCGACCGACTCCATGCGGCTCTCGCGCCGCACCACGACGCGCGCCACGCTCGCGCGCTCCTCGGCGTCGAGCGTGAACGGGACGGTGCGGGTCTCGCAGGGGGCTCGCGCGTCGTGCCGACGCCCGCCGAGAGCCCCTGCGCGAACGCGACGAGCTCGTCGCGCAGCGGTCGGGGCATCAGGTAGTCGGATCCGTTGCGCCGAACGCGCGGGCCGGCGGCGACGATCTGCACGTGACCACACGACGATCTTCACGCGGTCGAAGCGTCGATTGAAGAACACGAAGAGCGCACCGGAGATCGGGTCGGCTCCGAGCACCGCGAGGCACAGGCCATCGAAGCCCTTGCGGAGATCGACGGGTCGATCGCCACGTACACGCGAGTCGTGCTGCCGAACGTCAGCATCCCGATCGCTCCGAGGCGCGGATCGCGCGGGCGAGCTGATCCTCGTCGACGACTCCGCGGAGTCGCACGACGTGCCCGGACCGAAGCTCCAGCGCGATCTCGCTGTCGCGCGCGGGCGACGCGATCACCGTGACGGGCGCGAGCATGGTCACCGAACGCTCACGCGGCACTTGCTGCCTCTCACTCTCGCGAGCAACCGGGACGAGCCGCTGGAGAGCGGCGCTGACTTCGCGACACGCCACGCCGCTCGAGCCCCCTCGTCCACACTGTCAGGGCGTCCGAGCGTCGCACGCAAACAGGTTTCGAGCCGCTCGCGCGGTGTGTCGCCTGCACCGGAATGGTAGGGGTGAACCGCTGACGAGAGCTGCCATACACCGTATGATTCGAGCGCTCACCAGCCTCCGACGGACGTGGGTACCATCGGAGAATGGACGATCTCCGAGTCTCGCGATGGTCGCTGCTTCTTGCCATCCATCTCGTCACGGTGGGCTGCGCCGATGATGCCGCCGGCGTCGACGGCGGAGACGCGGGTCGACGTCTCGACGCCAGCGGCGACGTCGGGCTCTCGGGCACGGACTCGGGCTCGGATGCCGGGACCGCCGTCGAGGACGCTAGGACACCGGACCGAGACGCCGCGGAGTGGAGCGCAGAGGTCGTGCTCGATGAGAACCTCGCGTTCCCGACCGTTATGGGGTTCGGGCGGGGCGCGACCGGCGGCGAAGGCGGCCGGATCATCCGGGTGACCAACCTCGACGACTCGGGCGAGGGGAGCTTCCGCGCCGCCGTCGAGGCCTCCGGAGCGCGCGTGGTCCATTTCGACGTGGCCGGCAACATCGTCCTCCGCAGCCGCATCTTCGTGACCAATGGCGACTTGACCATCGCCGGGGAGACCGCGCCGGGCGACGGAGTCGCCCTGGTGAGCAGCGGGGACGAGAGTTCGTTCAATGGGTCTCTGATGACCCTCGTCGGCGACAACATCGTCGTGCGCTTCATCCGCCTTCGTCGGCTCGGGGAAGAGCTCGGATCCAACACCGGCGGTGGCGGCATCCTCGGCCGCGCGGACGGTACGGCGCACGACTACGTCTATGATCACGTGACCTGGTCGTGGATGTCGGACGATCTCACGGGCGCGGCGTTCCGCGGCGCCACCGGCATCACCTACCAGAACTGCATGTTCTACGAGTCGCTCCGCAAGACTGGCCAGGAGTGGCATGGCGGAAAGGGATCGCTGTTCTACGGGAATCTGGGAGACATCTCGCTCATCCAGAATCTGTGGGCCAACCTCCCCCAGAGGAACCCTTCGGTCTCCACGTACACGCGCGATGCCCGTCTCGAGCACGTCAACAACCTCGTTTACAACCGCGCCTTCCAGGGCCTCACGCTGGCCGTCCGAGAAGGGGGCGAAACAACCGGCCGACCGGCGACGGGCACCCTCCAGGCGAACGTGCTCGGCAATCACTACATCCCCGGTGCGGACACCTTCGTCTCCAGCGAGCGCTACAGCATGTTCGCGAGCACCGCCCGCGTCCTGGTCTACGTGGACGACAACCTCACGCAGCAGCGCACCGAGCACAGCCAGCCGCAATGGGATTGCATGGGAAGCGGACCGAACGGCGACGATCCGGCCCCCACCTCGCTCCAGAACGTGACCCCCTTCGAGATGACCATCGACCCCGGCGATGTCCTCCCGGTCGACGAGGTCGAGGCCCACGTCCTCGCCAACGCCGGAGCGAACATCTCCCGAGACGCTGCCGACGCCCGCATCGTCCGCGAAATCTCCGACCGGACTGCTCGGATCATCCGCGAGGCGTACCCCATCGATCGCGAGTACCCGATCCTCGAGGGTGACCCGTGGACGTATGCCCCTGGCACCCACATCCCCGTCGACTTCGCGACGGCACACGGCGTCGTGTCCGACGACGAGGTCCGAGACGAGTGGGTCCTCGGCGGCGTGCGCGTCGTGAACACCGTCGGCGCCACTGCCTACCAGATCTGGCGCTGGCACCGAGCCGGCGACTTCGCCGCGCGCGCGCGCGTCGCGCGCTAGAGCTGGGCTCCGCCGGCCCATGGAGGCAGACTCCCTTCCTGGCGAGCGTGACGGGCCCCCTTCCCGCGCGCTACGGATCTCGTCTACCTTTCATTCATCGGAGTAGCTTCCGCTGCGCACCAGGCCGCGTGGCTCGTTTCACGCGAGAGAGATCACGTTACCACTCGCCACATCCGCTACCCATGTCTCGACCGGTCGACGCTGACTCTGCCGCAACCTACGACGCGATCGTCGCCGCGGCGCTTCAGGTGTTGGCCGAACAGGGACATGCGGAGCAGACGAGCTTGCGCCAGGTCGCCAAGCTCGCCGAGGTGAGCGTCGGGACCATTCAGTACTACTTCGTCAACAAGGGCGCGCTGCTCGAGGTGTGTCTCGACGGATACTACTCGCGCATGGTCGCTCTCCTCACGCGACTCACGGAGAAGGCGTCGACTGGAGACTTCGAGTCGAGCCGCGCCTTCGTCGAAGACAGCGCCCGTGAGGTGTTCCGCTGGGCGCGTGCCGAACGAGGCCTGATTGCCCTCCGCGTCGCCACCAACAACACCCGCGGCGAGCTTCACCCCGATCGCCAAGCCAACGTCATGGGCTCCATGACCCGCGAGGTGACCAAGTGGCTCGCGCCCCATGTCGAGCTCGACGAGCTCGAGACCCGCCTCGCAGTTCAATCGGTTGGCACGATCATGTCCCGCATGGCCATGCTCAGCGACTCCGAGCTGGAGAATCTGACCGGACTTCCCGCCGCCGAAGCGCGTGCTCGTGTGGAAGATCACGTCGCGGAGGCGAGCTGCCGGTTGCTCTGCCTCGATGCGGGGCGGCCGCGATCCTGATCGCGAGCAGACGGCGACCGGCGCCCCCTCGGCGAGGGCGGATGTCACTCGGGCTCTACGAGTCATCCAGACACCAGCCGCCTTCGCTCGGGTCGCGACCGATGTCGACCAACGTGTTCCCGGTGATGGTGTGGCCGCCGCTGTTGACGACATGAATTGATCGGACGGCTCGCGCGGGCGCGAATCGCGCGCTCGGCCAACTTGGAACGAGCGCGCGAGCCTGAAGACGCGATATCGCTCAGCGGTTTCCGGTGATCGTGATCGTGGCGCTCGTCACGGCGCCCAGCGCATAGATGTCAGTGTCGGTCAGCGTGACAGTGACCGACTCGCTGTCGCCGCACCGGAGGCGAGCGCGGATCGGGATGCTCGCCGTGGTCTCGTTGGCGGGGATGATGACGAAGCCGTGCAGTCCGTCGTAGTCGTCGAAGTTCGTCGCCGTGCCGCCGATGTCGTACTCGACGGCGAGCGGATAGGCGACGTCGGTCGAAGCGCGCACGACGGTGAACTCCGCGCTCGAGCCACGCGTGACGCTGCTCGCCGCGGCCGTGAGGCTCAACGTCGTCGCGGGCGCCGTCGGGCCCTGGAAGATGTCGAACGAGGTGCCGGGGCCCTCGGGTCGGCGCTGGACGTTATCCACGCCGGGGCCGGTGTACGGCGTCACGATGCGGGCGTTCGCGATCGTCATGTCGTTGATGGACCAGTTGTCCACCGACGTGCCCGCGAGGCGGAAGAAAGGCACGGTCCGGTCCTCTACGACGAGCAGTCCGTCGATGGCGAGTCGTCCCTGCGGGGGCAACGTCGAATCGTAGCGGTAGCGGTTCGTGAAGATCGGGAACCGGTCGTCCGCGTAATTCCGGTTGCCCACGTTCGAGATCACCCAGTCGTTGAAGTTGAGCTGGTAGCTGAGCCCGTGCTTGACGGTGTAGAGCCCGGAGTACTCTTCGTCGCGGATGTAGAGGCGGTTGAAGGTGATGTGCCCTTGGTTGCTGGACGCCTCGGTGGAGCCTCCCGCGTTGCCCATCACGATCGCGGCTCGGGTGTATTCGTGCTCGTCACCCTCCACCTGCCAGTTGTCGTGGATGTAGGTGTCGTTGAGCGTGATGTCGTAGTCGACGCTCGAGCCGCTCTGGTGCGAGAACGCGAAGAGGATCCCGGTGTAGTCGTTGTAGGCGAGCTCGGTGTTGGTGAACGTGATGTTCTCCAGGCGCTGCGTCTCTTCGTTCGGCTCGAAGTCGATGCCGGAATTCGGCGGACGGTAGCTAGTCGAGTTGAACTTCACGTTGTCTGCGACGAAGTTGCGCACCGAGACGAGGGTCGCGCCCTGCCTTCGGTGATTGAGGAACTGCATGTTCCGGAGGACGATGTCCTCGGAAAAGCCGGTGGCCGTTCGCGTGGTGACCGCGATGCCGTCGCCGCCGGAGCCATCCACGACGAGCCCCTCGATCCGGATGTCGTGGCAGTCGTAGAGCGCGATGTTGTGGCGAAACTCGCCGTCCCCGAGGCCGACCTGGCTGAACTCGAAGCGGGCGCCGTAGCCGAAGATGCGCCAGCCCGTGACGTCCTCGAGGCGGAAGAGCATCCCGAGCTGGTCGTCATACGTCTCGGTCATCGCGCGGAGGGTGACGCCCTCCTCGAAGATGACGGTCACGTTGTCCGCGACCTGATGCGCCCCGCTGTTGCCGTCGAACCAGCTGGGATACATGCGTTCGATGTTCCACACGCCGTCGCTGCCCGGCACGTAGTCGACGATGACGGTGTCGCCCTCCTCCGCTTCGGTGAGCGCGTTGATGAAGCAGTCGCTCGCGTTGGTGCCGTCGTAGCCGGGGGCCACGCGAGAGGCGATGATCGCGCCGGCCGGGCGCTCGTCGACGCACGCCACGATGGGCCCCGCGTCCGAGTCGCCCGAGCCGCCCCCGTCCGAGCCGCCCCCGTCCGTGCCGCCCGAGTCCACGTCGGCGCTGCCGTCGGTGCGCGCGCCGCTGTCTGCGCCGCTCGATCCCCCGTCGTCTCCGGTTCCCGTGGCCTCATCGCAGCCGAGCGGGACCATTGCCAGGAGGAGCGCTGATGCAGCGCATCTCAGAGAGCGCAGGAGCGAAGAGGTGGTGGGCACGGATTGATGGTACTGCACCTGCGCCGCGCGCTCGCGTGGAGGAATCGGACGCTGTACGACGGGAGTCGGTGGGGCAATGTCGGGGGCGTAGCCCGATCAAGCGAGGTTTCGCCGACCCTACCTCCTTCGCCTCCGCGAGCCTCACCGGGAAGCCGAGTGTCCTCGTCCGCGGCTTCGGGAGTCGTCTGAGGGGTGCTCGTGGGGCTCGTGGGCGAGCTGGTGGGCTCGATGCGATGGGGTGGGCCCTTGGCGCGGCGCATCTCTGGAGGCCTCGGCGATCGAAGATGGTGGCCACGCGCTTCATGCGGGCGCCGCAGGGGCAAGCGAGCACGTCAAAGCCCAGGCCGTGCTTCATGAGGGCGGTCGGTTCGATGCCGCGGGCGTCGCGGTCGACGACGCCGCGGTGATCGACGCGACCGTGATCGTCGATGCGCATCGCGAGCTCGACGGGGGCGCGCCGGACACGGGCGTCGCACCCGGAGCGGACGCGGGGGAGAACGACGCAGCGGTGTCGGTCGAGACGGACGCCGGAGGAGACCCCGACGCGGGCTCGCCGCTCGACCCTTCGGTCGTCGGCGAGTGGGCGATGGACACGATCGTCGCGGGGACGGTCGTCGACACGTCGGGCCGCGGCCACGACGCGATCTGCTCGCCGTGCCCGACGGTGGTCGCCGGGCGGGTGGGCGACGCGCTCGAGCTCGACGGCACCACCTACCTTCGCATCCCTGCCGCGGCCGTGATGTCGCTGACGGCGGGGTTCACGATCGCGGCGTGGCTGCGCCCCGAGCGCGACGTCGCGGTCGACGATCACCGGGCGATCGTGACGCAGGCGAGGAGCGCGACCACGGAGTGGAACACGTTCGCGCTCTTCCACTGGCAGGGCGCGGCGGCGTGCTTCGAGACGTACG
>JALYRN010000395.1 GCA_030855295.1 Myxococcota bacterium
CGCGCCGGCGCTGCGCCGATCGCGCCCGACCCGACGCTCTCGCACGCCGCGGACGTGCTGCGGATGGTGCATGGGGAGCCGCCGGCGGCGGCCGCGGTGCGCGGGCTCGATCGCTACCTCGTGACGGTGATCGATCACGGCATGAACGCGTCGACGTTCGCGGCGCGCGTGGTCGCCTCGACCGGCTCCGATGACGTGTCCGCGATCGTCGCCGCGCTCGGCGCGCTCAAGGGCCCGCTGCACGGTGGCGCCCCGGGGCCGGTGCTCGACATGATCGACGCGGTCGGCGCGCCCGAGCGCGCGAAGGCCTGGCTCGAGGGCGAGCTCGCGGCGGGGCGGCGCATCATGGGAATGGGCCACCGCGTGTACCGCGTGCGCGATCCGCGCGCGGCCGTGCTCGAGTCGGCGATCGAGGAGCTCGAGCGCGCCGGGATGGCGAAGGGCCGCCTCGCACTCGCCCGCGCGATCGAGCGGAGCGCCGAGGCACTTCTCGCGGCGCGCCGCCCCGAACGTCCGCTGCGCGCGAACGTCGAGTTCTACACGGCGGTGCTGCTCGACGCGCTGGGCCTCGATCGCGCGGCGTTCACGCCGACCTTCGCGATCGGGCGCGTCGCCGGCTGGTGCGCGCACGTCGACGAGCAGCGCCGGACGGGTCGGCTGATCCGCCCGGCGTCCCGCTACGTCGGCCCGATGCCGGCGTGAGTATCAGTGCGAGCGGTTCGCCTTCTGGCGCGCCTTGCCCTCGAGCTCCTTGGCCTTGCCTTCGGCGGCCATCTGCTCGTTGTCGATCACGTGACCGACGCGGTTCTTGACTGCACCGCCGAGCTCCTGTCCGGCTCCCTTCACGCGCTCGGCCGCCTTGGCGGTCTCCTGCTGGGCCTTGCCCTCGAGCTCCTTGGCCTTGCCCTCGGCCTCCGCCTGCTCGTTTCCGGTGAGCTTGCCGACGGTCTTCTTGACCTTGCCGCCGAGCTCCTTGGCCGCGCCCTCACCACGATTCGTCGCATTGCTCTTCATGTCTCGTTGTCTCCGTCCGGGGTCCAGAGCACCTCGCGTGCCGCGTCGGCTTTCGACGAGACACCGAGGAAATCGACCCTGTGGCGCGACACTGCTGCCGCGATCCGCCTCGGTCCGTCGCGCAAAAGGAGCCCACCGCGATCCGCCCGAGCGCGATCGAGACGCAGCCGCAGTCGATGCGGAGAGCGCCGGCTAGACTTGCCGGGTGACCGACGACGGCCCGGAGATTCGATTCGAGGAGCGTGCGTTCGAGGCGCTGTCTCCGCAGGCGCTCTACGACGTGCTCGCGCTGCGGCAGCGCGTGTTCGTGATCGAGCAGCGGTGCTTCTACGAGGACGCGGATGGCAAGGACCCGAGCGCGCTGCACGTGCTCGGGCGGCAGGGCGCACGGCTGGTGGCGTACGCGCGGATCCTGCCGGAGGGGGCGCGCTTCGCCGAGCGCTCGATCGGGCGCGTGGTGGTCGTGCCGGAGGCACGCGGCCGAGGGATCGCCCGCGCGCTGATGGAGCGCGCGATCGCGTCGATCCGCGAGGCGTACGGCGAGGTGCCGATCGCGCTCGCGGCGCAGTCGCACCTGCAGGCGTTCTACGGGAGCGTCGGCTTCGAGCGCCGCGGCGCGGAGTACGACGAGGACGGCATCCCGCACGTCGACATGCGCCGCCGCTGATCCCGCGCATCCACGCGAGAGCACCCGCGACCCCGACGACGCCCCTCCGCCGCAGCATCCGAGAGCGCACGCGCTCTCTCGACGGAAGGCTGTCGCGAGCCGACACCGCACCCAGCACGGGAGCCCGCGCCCGGCGCGGCGACTCCGTGCGTCGACCTCGCCGCCCGAAGCCCGCCGCTTCGCCGCGCGCGGCATCCGAGCCGCGCGCAGGTACTCCCGACCACCTCCCGGTGGACTGCTCCCCCGTCAGGGCTGCGCGCCGAAGCCCAGGCGCCAGGTCAGCGAGCGGACGACGTCGATGTTGTCGACGAAGCTGCGCAGCTCCGTCGTTGCACCGCGCAGGGCGAGCTCGTTCGCGTGGTTCAGCATCGCCGCGCCGACGCCGGTCTCATGGCCGTCGACCGCGGGATAGCTGACCGCGACGTACGTGACGCCGCTCGTGGGGTTGGTGAACTCGACCAGGGGCGTGCCCGGCGCGAGCTCGAGCTCCTCGGCACCACCACGCGCGAAGATGCGCGAGCGGTTCAGGAAGTTCTGGTCGTACGTCTGCGGGATGTACGCCATGCCGTAGACGGCGGCGTAGAGCTGGATCGAGAACGACGCGTTCGGATCGATCGGCGTACCAGCCATGTCCGCCAGCTCGAGGTTGAGCGGGTCGGGGTAAATCAGCCCTGCGGTCGGGCTCGCCGGCGCGCGCGGGCCGACCAGCGCCCAGTCGTCCGACAGCACGCCCTGCATGAACGCCGTCAGCGCGGGGCCGAACGACGAGCCGAAGTTGATCTGGTAGCGGCGGATGTCGGAGTCGGTGTCGCGGCCGAGGAAGTACGTCGTCGGATCGACGAGCACCTGCAGCGCGATCGTCTTGTCGTAGAAGTAGCCGACGCGATCGAGCTGATCGAACCAGTAGTAGCCCGCGTCGAAGTCCCACGTGGTCTCGATCGAGCGGCCGTCGAACGCGTTCACGGCGACGGCGACCGGCTCGCCGAAGTCCGCCGGGAGCAGCGCGGCCGTGCCGTCACCGCGCACCGCCGACGCGTAGTTGCCCGGCTCCGGCGCCGTGATCACGCGCGTCAGCATCTGGAAGCCCGCGCCGACCGCGACGGTCCACGCGCCCATTCCGTCGGGCCGCGTCCAGAAGCGGTCGTAGCCCGCCGAGTCACCGAAGATGCCCTCGAAGACACCGCGGTAGAGCGAGTAGATCTGGTTCGCGCGCTGGATCTTCTCGAAGTACCGATCGTGCACGCGGCTCGCGACCGACTCCGGCGAGAAGCCGAGGCGCGCACGACGGAAGTTGTTGAAGATGTAGTAGTTCCAGTAGTTGTCCATCACCGACTGCATCGACTCGTAGGCGTCGGCGCCCTGGTCGTAGCGCATGCAGTCGGGGTTCAGATCAGCCTGCTCGTCGGAGCAGAACAGGTACGGCACGATCGGGCGGCCGTCGGGCGCGGCGAAGGGATCGTCGATGCCCACGCGGACCAGGCCGGGCTCGGAGACGAGGCTCGTGTAGCGGACGTCGGCGCGCTGCTCGAGGCGCTCGACGCCGCCCAGGATGTCCGGCCACTCCGTGTACATGTGCGCGCTCGGCTCGCCTCCGGCCAGGAAGCTGTCGAGGCGCAGCGGCACCGGCCATCCGGCGCTCTGGATGAACGCGAGCCACGCGACATCGCCCGGGCTCGCGGCGTTGTCGAAGACCTCGACGAGATCGCCGTAGCCCATCTTCACCGCGGCGTAGTCGTAGTGACCGATGCCGTGCGCATCGGTGACGACGAAATTCACTCCGTAGTCCATGACGGTCGAGTACGAGTACTCGAGGATGCCGCCGTCGATCTCGGCCGCGCTCATCGGATCCCACGCGCGCGGCAGCATCTCGCCGTCGTTCCGGAGCTCCCAGTAGCGCGGCAAATAGTTCACCGCGTCGTACGAGCCGCTGAAGTTGTGGCGGAGGCCGATCGTGTGGCCGACCTCGTGCGCCGTGACCGCGTCGAAGATCGGGTGGCGCAGCATCGAGCGCACGAGCTCGTAGTCGAGCCGGCCGTCGGCGTTGCGGAGGTTGTAGACGACGCCGTACCACTCCATCGTGCCGTCGCCGCTCGCCGCTCGGGTGATCGCGCGCGCCAGGCTCAGCAGGCTGTCGTCCGCGAACTCGGCGCCGAGCACGCAGTGGTCGTGCTGCAGCCGCTCGCGCTCACGCGAGAGCGCGCGCAGGTTCGGCAGGCTGTTGCCGCGCAGCGGCGAGGCCTCCTCGAGGATGCCGTCGCCGACCGGAAGGCTGGGATCGACGCCCGCCATCAACCGCATCTCGCTCGTCGTCATCATGCGCTCGATGTCGGTGCCGACGAGGTTGCCGAGGCGAGCCTCGGCGCGATCGTCGCCCGCGCCGAACGCGCCCGCCGACCACAGGCGGTTCTCCGCGGCGCCCATCGCCTCGATCAGCTCGGCCGCGCTCTCGGGCGCGCGCGCGCCGGTTCCGCGACGCCCCGCTCGCGCCCACGAGAAGTCCATCGCCTCGTTGATCCGCGCCGCGTCGAGGCCGTCGACCTCGATCGCGTGGTCGTGCGCGCTGCGGCCGGTCTCCTCGGACCCCGCGGCCGTGCTCATGCGCTCGATCCACGCCTCGACCTGCGCGCCCGACGAGATGTCGCCCTCGTCGAGGTCGCCGTTCATCAGGCGGATGATGTCGTTCGCGAAGGTCGTCAGCGTCTCCATCGCGGCGCCGTACACGAACGCGTTGCCCATGATGATCTCGCCGGTCAGCGGATCGGCCGACGACGGGCCGTAGCCGAGCGGGCTCGAGCGGTGCGCGTCGCTGACCCAGCCGATCATCGAGTAGCGCAGGTCGCCGGGGCGCGCGCTCGTCTCGCGGGGACCGCACGCCGCGTGGTCGGTCTCCTGCACCGGGTTGTGGCAGAGCACGAAGACCTGCTGGCCGTCCTCGCGCATGCGCTCCGAGGCGCAGCTGCCCTCGTCGCCGCCGTTCTCACGGCACTCGATCTCGCGAAGGCTCGCGACGGTGTCGCGGAACGCGAGGTTCCACTGATCCGAGAGGTGCTGCGCGTCGGGCTCGAGGTCCGCCGGGAAGTTCGCGCTGAGGTGGTACGCGATCGGGCGAACCGCGCGCTCGCGGTACGGGATCGTGCACGCGCCGACGAAGCGGCGCTCGGCGTCGACGGTGCGCATCGCGCGGGCGAGGTCGAGGTCGCAGACCGAGCCGTTGCCGCCGCACGCGGCGTCGTCGGTGCACGAGACGAGGCTGCCCTCGGCGTCCTTGCGGTGGCTCTCCGCCCAGAGGTTGTGGCGGTTCGCGAAGCGGTAGCGTGCGGGCTCGATCGGGCCGTAGTGATCGTCGTAGCCGGCGCGCTCGGTCACGAAGTAGCCGAAGCGCTCCATGCGATCGCCGGTGTAGACCTGCGGCTCGTAGTCGGTGTCCTCGTGGTCGACGCGCAGGAACGAGTTGCGCACGGTGACCTCACCGGGCGCGCAGTCGTAGTGGCCCTGATAGAGCAGGAAGCACGAGGGCACCGGGCCGAGGCCCTCGATGTCGACCGTGCTCGGGCGCACGAACATCTTGTTGACGATGTCGATGTACTCGACCTCGCCGTCGACCGGCACGTCGACCGACACGCCGTCCCACACGCCGCTCTCGTCCTGCGCTTCGAAGCGCGGCGCGTGCGGGTGGTTCGGCTCGCGGATGTCGTACGCGACGGGCTCGGTCTCGATTGCGTCGAAGACGCGCGCGAGGACGAGGAAGTCGGAGTTGGTGATCAGGTTCTCCGACCAGTCGACGCGAAGGTAGTCGCGCTCGTACCAGGGACGGTCGGCCGAGTTCTCTCCGATGATGTTGAGCTGCTCGCCGGTGAGCGGGTTGTACTCGCGGCGGATGTCGAAGTGCGACTCGATCGCGTACATCGCGATCGGCGCGCCGAGCTCGGTGCCCGCGCCCGCGATGCCGCCCGCCTCGCTGCCCGCGATGTGCTCGTAGGCACGCCGCGCGACCAGGAAGTCCTCCTGGATCTCCCAGCGCACGCGCTCGAGCTCGCCCTGCTCGCCGACGAACGTGTAGCCAGCGCTGTACGGCGAGTCGATCACCGTCTGCTGGAAGTACCACTCGCCCTCGAAGACGCTCCGCTGGATCGCGCCCGGCTGCACTCGATTGATCGCGGCGCGCGGCTCGGCGCAGCCGACGACGACTGCAGACGTCGCGAAGAGGGTGCTCGTCAGCAAGAGCAGTGAGCGGAGTCGGTGGACATGGCGCGGCATCGAATCGGTCTCCTCGGAGCCGTGAGGGCTCGCAACGAAAGCGGCGGGGCGTTCCGCAAGAAGCGTGCGCAGCCTTGGTGCGCACCGATTCACGAGAAACATGGACGATCCGGGGGGCGCGCGGATGCGTCGCGTCGTTAGCGCGCTGACGCTGGATCGTTACGAAGGTGTTCAGACGAGCGTGCGTGCCCACCATTGGGTCCGCGCATCCCGAGAGAACGGGCAGTTGCGCTCGTGGCACATCGGTTGCGACGAGGCGCGCTCCGTCGCCCGGAGTGTCCCTGTGAACGACTTCGACTCGTCTGCTCGTCTCTCTCTCTCTCTGCGCATCGCGCTCGTGATCTCGATCGCGGGTGCGCTCGCGCTGCCGGTCGAGCGCGCGCACGCGCAGGACGCGCCGGACGCGCCGGCCGCGGAGGACGCGGAGGA
>JALYRN010000018.1 GCA_030855295.1 Myxococcota bacterium
GCGGCGCGCCGGGCGACGCCTCGAGCGGCGCCGACGCCGCGACGAGCGACGGCGGAACCGAGTGCACCGCGACGCAGCACGAGTGCGACGGAACGTGCACCGACGCGATGGCGAACGAGCCGGCGAACGGCTGCCGCCTCGGCTGCGGAGATCCGTGCCCCGGTGGCGCGGAGGCGATCTGCGAGACCGACGGCACCTGCGGCGTGCGCGGCTGCGTGCCGATGACCTGCGAGGAGCTGAGCACGATGTGCGGCACCATCGAGAACGGCTGCGGCCGGCGCATCTCGTGCGGCATCTGCAACGCAGGCCTCGGGCAGATCTGCGAAGGCGGTAGCTGCGTGTGCGACGCCGACGCCGACACGCACGAGCCGAACGACGACCCCGCCAGCGCGCCGATGCGCGGATCGCTCACCGACGATCCGGACACCAGCGCTTCGATCACCGGCGGCGCGATCGGCAGCGCGACGGACGAGGACTGGTTCCGCTACGCGGTCGCCGACACCGGCTTCGGCGGCAACCCGATCATCACCGTCACGCTCGAGGGCGCGCCCGCCGGTGCCGACTACGCGATCGCCGCGTATTACGCGTGCACCTCCACCCCCGACGCATCGACGTGCACTCGAGGCACCGTCGACAATCGCGTCGGACGCGGCTGCACGTCGGCCGGGACGGCGACCGACACCGTCGAGCTCGACACCGAGTGCGCGACCACGACCGACAGCGGCACGCTGTACGTCCGCGTGTCCGCCACGACGTGGACGGGCTCGTGCGCCGCGTACACGGTGCGCGTGAACGTGCGCTGATCGAGCGCGAGCGAAGCGCGCACGTGAGCTCTCGGTATCCGTCGATCTCGCAGCGCGCGCTCGCCGTGCTCCTCGGCGCGTGCGCGCTCTCGTCCTGCGGAGGCGACGCGGAGTCGGGGCTGGCCCGCGTCGAGCGCACCGGCGTGCTGCGCTGGGGCGGCGATGTCCAGGGCGGCGAGCCGTACGTGTTCGACGATCCCGAGCGCCCCGGCACGCTCGTGGGCTTCGAGGTCGAGCTCGCCGACGCGATCGCGCGCGAGCTCGGGGTGCGCGCGGAATTCGTGCAGCAGGACTGGTCGAACCTCGTGCCCTCGCTCGAGCGCGGCTCGTTCGACGTCGCGATGAACGGGCTCGAGGTGACGCCGGCGCGGACCGACACCGTGCTCTTCACGCGCCCCTACTTCGTGTTCGCGGCGCAGCTGGTCGCGCGGCGCGACGACGAGAGCGTGCGAGACCTCGACTCGCTCCGCGGGCGGCGCGTCGGGACGCTCGCGAGCTCGTTCTCGTACGATCTCCTGCGGGAGGCGGGCGCCGAGATCGTGTCGTACGAGGGCGTCGAGGAGCCCTACGCCGATCTCGAGTCGGGGCGCGTCGACGCGGTGCTCCTCGACGACATCATCGCGGCTCGGTACGGCCTCGTGCGGCCGTCGCTGCGCCTCGTCGCAGACGTGGCCGACGGGTACTACGCGGTCGCGGCCCGGCGCGACGAGCGCGATCTGCGCGATGCGATCGACGGCGCGCTCGCGCGCCTGGCGGCGAGCGGCGAGCTGCGACGGATCCTCGCGCGCTGGGACATCGACTCGGCGCGGCAGGCGCGGCTGACGGCGTGGACCGACGACGACACGCGCAGCATGGTGCGCTCGCACGAGCACGCGCGCTTCTCCGTGCACCACGCGTGGCTGTTCGTGCAGGGCGCAGCGGTGACGCTGGTCGTCAGCGCGTCCGCGATGGTGCTCGCGATCGTGCTCGGGCTGATGCTCGCGCTCGCGCGGATGTACGGCCCGCGGATCGCGTCGGCGCCCGCGACGTTCTATGTCGAGGTCTTCCGCGGCACGCCGGTGCTGCTGCAGCTCTACGTCCTCTACTTCGGGATCATGCCGTCGCTGCGCGCGGCGCTCGGCTGGCACGCCGGCACCGAGTACGACGCGTTCGTCGCCGCAGTGCTCGGGCTCGGCCTGAACTACGCGGCATACGAGGCGGAGATCTACCGCGCCGGCATCCAGGCGACGCCGCCCGGTCAGATGGAGGCCGCGCGCGTGCTCGGCATGGGCACCGCGCTCGCGCTGCGGCGGATCATCGTGCCGCAGGCGTTCCGCATCGCGCTGCCCGGCGTCACCAACGACTTCATCGCGCTCTTGAAGGACAGCTCGCTGGTGTCGGTGATCACGGTGGTCGAGCTGACCAAGCGCATGACGATCACGGCGATCGACGTGCGCAGCTGGCTCGTGCCGGGCCTGCTCTGCGCGGCGCTCTACCTCGCGCTCAGCTACCCGCTCTCGCTGCTCTCGCGTCGGCTCGAGGCGCGGCTGGAGCGCACGCCGTGAGCGACGACCTCACGGGCGGCAGCGCGGTGATCGAGGTCTCGCGCTTCTCGAAGAAGTTCGGGGACCGCACCGTGCTGCGCGATCTCTCGTTCGAGATCGCCGCCGGACAGATCGTCGCGCTGGTCGGTCCGAGCGGAGGCGGCAAGTCGACGCTGCTGCGGTGCATGATCGGGCTCGAGCCGTTCGACGCGGGCTCGCTGCGCGTCGCCGACGCGGCGCTCGCGCCGGGGGCGTCGAGCGCGAACGCGGCCGCGCGCAAGAGGCTCTACCAGCACGCGGGGATGGTCTTCCAGTCGTGGCACCTCTTCCCGCACATGACGGCGCTCGAGAACGTGTGCGAGGCGCCGGTGCACGTGAAGAAGGTCCCGCTCGGCGCCGCCCGCGCGAGGGCGCGCGAGCTGCTCGCGAAGGTCGGCCTCGGCCACCGCGAGGACGCGATGCCGCGCAGCCTCTCGGGCGGTGAGCAGCAGCGCTGCGCGATTGCCCGCGCGCTCGCGATGGATCCGAAGATCCTCTTCCTCGACGAGCCGACCTCTGCCCTCGATCCGCAGCGCGTCGGAGACCTCGCGTCGCTGCTCGCCGAGCTCCGCACCGCCGAGCAGCTGACGCTCGTCCTGGTCACGCACGAGATGCGCTTCGCGGAGAAGCTCGCCGATCGCGTGCTCGTGCTCTACGAGGGCGACGTGATCGAAGACGGCGCGCCCCGCGACGTGCTCGCGAGCCCGCGCGACGGGCGCACCCGCACTTTCCTGGGCATGGACTGAGGGCGCCGCGAGGCTTGCCCGGCCATGGGGCGGGTCGGCTATCCTCCGCGGCCACATGCGATCGCTCTGGACGCGCAAACCGATCGCCGAGCTCGAGACGGGCGACACCAATCCCCACGCGCTCAAGCGCGTGCTCGGCGCCTGGGACCTGGTCTTCCTCGCGATCGGCGCGGTGATCGGCGCCGGCATCTTCAGCTCGATCGGCACCGCGGTCGCGGGAGAGGTGCGCGCGTCGGGCGAGGTCGTGCGCTACGGCGCGGGACCGGCGGTCGTGATCTCGTTCGTGCTGCTCGGGGTCGTCTGCGGCCTGGCAGCGCTCTGCTACGCCGAGCTCGCGTCGATGATCCCGCAGGCGGGCAGTGCGTACGCGTACGCGTACGCGACGCTCGGCGAGCTCGTCGCGTGGATCATCGGCTGGGACCTGATCCTCGAGTACGCCGTCGGCAACGTCGCGGTCGCGATCGCGTGGTCCGGTTACCTCGACTCGCTGCTCTCCGGCGTCGGCATCCACCTCCCGGGCTGGATGGTCCACGGCTACTTCGACGTCGCCGCGAGCGCCGATCCAGAGATCCACGGACTGCTGCAGAGCGCACCGCACGTGCTCGGCATGCCGGTGCTGATCAACCTGCCGGCGTTCCTGATCGTCGCGTTGATCACGTGGCTGCTCCTCGTCGGCGTGAAGGAGAGCGCGCGCGTCAACAACGTGATGGTCGTCATCAAGCTGCTGGTGCTCGGGCTATTCGTGTTCGTCGGTGCGCTCCACGTCGACCCCGCGCACTACGAGCCGTTCGCGCCGAACGGCTGGCGCGGCATCCACCAGGGCGCCGCGATCGTGTTCTTCGCGTACATCGGCTTCGACGCGATCTCGACCGCTGCCGAGGAGACCAAGAACCCGCAGCGGAACATGCCGATCGGCATCCTCGCGGGCCTCGGCGTCTGCACCGTGATCTACGTGGTGGTGGGCGTCGTGATGACGGGGCTCGCGCCCTGGGACGCGATGCGGGTCTCCGATCCGCTCGCGCACGCGCTCGAAGTCGCGCAGGTGCCGGTCTGGGTCTCGTGGCTGGTCTCGGCCGGCGCGGTGGTCTCGCTGACCGCGGTGCTCCTGGTGTTCCAGTACGGTCAGCCGCGCATCCTGCTCGCGATGGCGCGCGACGGACTGCTGCCGCGGCGCATGGCGAAGGTGCACCCGAAGTACAAGACGCCGTCGACGCTCACGATCCTCACCGGCGTGCTGGTCGGGATCGGCGCGCTCTTCGCCGACGACGACGCGACGTACGACCTGACGAACATCGGGACGCTCTTCGCGTTCATGCTCGTGTGCATCGGCGTGATGGTGCTCCGCGTGATCGATCCGAAGCGCCCGCGGCCCTTCCGCGTGCCGCTGGTGTGGCTGGTCGCGCCGCTCGGCGCCGCCGCCTGTCTGTGGACGATGGGCGGCCTGCCCGAGACGGCGTGGCCGCGCTTCTTCGTGTGGCTCGCGATCGGCCTCGCGCTCTACTTCGCGTACGGCTACCGCAACTCGGTGCTGCGCAAGAGCCGCGAGGCCGCGACGCGCAGCGAGTGAGTCGACAGGAGTGCTGTCTCCGGTCGGCGGCTCACGCGACGGGCGGCGGGGTCGATGCGGAGCGGCGCTCGCCGGCGCGGGCGCCGAGCAGCGCGGAGCGCGATGCGCTCGCGAAGCACTCGTCCAGCCACTCGCCGGCCGGCGCGACTTCGTCGAAGTGCGACCAGCGCGAGGGCGTCAGGTGCATCCATCGCACCGAGTCGACGCACGCACGCACGCACGCCGACCGCGTTGCGACGGCGATCGCGAGGCAGCGCGCGCTGGGACCGACCCGCCGCATCAGATCGAGGATCAGCCCGAGCTGGATCGAGGTCGGCGCCTGCGCGCCGCGCGCGTCGACGAGCAGCGTGTGCTCCTCGCCACGCCGCCCGATCCCGCGCAGGGTGTCGAGGGCCGCGGCGACCTCACGGTCGCTCCGGATCCCGGCGGGCCAGCGCAGGACGACGCGCGGCCACGCGCTCTCGTCCACCTGGATCCCATCGCGTCCGTCGCTCATCGAGCCGGAGAGTCCTGGCTCGGCGGATCGATGTCAAGGTGTACGAACGCGCTCTACATGTGCCCGGATCGTCAATGAATCCGGGATGATCCGCGCACACCTCCGCGCCCTGGAGCGCCCGGATCGCGCGAGCCCATGTGAGGTGCTACGTGCGCGTCCGATGACGGGCACCCTGGACGAGGCGCTCGCGGCCTTTCGCGCGGGAGCGTCGCCCGATGAGGTCGTCGACGCAGCGATGGCCGCGGCCGATCGCGCGCTCGACGGCGGCAGTGCGCTCGAGGGCGGCAGTGCGCTCGAGGGCGGCAGTGCGCTCGAGGGCGGCAGTGCGCTCGACGGGATCGAGGCGCTCGTGCGCGCCGAGGCCGAGCTCGGCGCAGGCTTCGGCGGTGTGCGCGGCGGCGGTCTCGGCGTGCGCCACGTGGAGCGACAGCGCGTCCACGCGCTGCTGCGCTTCCGCGAGCGTGTCGACGCGCGCATGCCGGCGCTGCGCCGCGCCGTGCGCTTCCCCGAAGATCTGCGGCGCGCGCTCGAGCTCGAGGTGGAGCGCGCGATCGCGCTCTCGCGCGCGTTCGTCGAGCTCGGCTGGTACGCCCACGCGACGATGACGCTCTCGGGCGTCGAGCTCCCGCTCGGCTACCTCGGCCCGCAGCCCCGGCACCGCTACGAGTGGCTGCGCCAGCGCGCGAGCTGGGCGTTCGCCGCGCGCGAGCTCCGTCAGGCGCGTCAGTCGGTGCGCGACTACCACGCGCTCTTCCGCGACGTCGCGCTCCCCGAAGAAGAGGTGGTGCAGCTCGCACTCGACCTGCAGGGGTGGCTCGAGGTCGCGCCGGTGCGCGCGCTGGTCGCCGATCTCGCGACGCGCGTCGCCGGCAACCCCGAGCTCGAGGGGCGCCTGCTCGCGTGGGAGATCGCCTCGACGCTGTTCTTCCCGTGGGACGAGGCGCTCGAGGCCGAGCTCGAGGCGCGCCTGCGCGAGCCGACCGTGCCGCTCCTCGAGGCGCTCGTCGATCGGGTCGGCGACTCGCTCGCGGCGCGCGCCGCGATGGCGCCCGAGCAGGTGCCGCGCCCTGCGCTGATCGAGGACGGCGGCCGCGTGCTGGTGCTGCTCGATCGCCTCGCCGATCTGGCGGCCACCCGCGGCGCGCCGGAGCTCGCGGAGCGAGCGCGCGTGATCGCGCACGAGCAGATGCTCGACGTGCTCGCGGCGGTGCGCCCCGAGGCGCTCGAGTCGATGCACCCGGTCGACGCCGGGCGTGCCCGAGAGATCCTCGGCGACGTGCCGTGGTCCGACGACGCGCGGCGGCGCAGGCTCGAGCGGCTGCGGAAAGCGGCCGGCCCCGAGGTCTCGGGGCGCGCGCTCGCGGCGATCGTCGCCGACCCCGTGCTGCCCGAGGCGGAGGCGGTCTCGCTGTCGCGGCCGGTGCTCGCGGGCGAGCCCGACGAGGAGCGGCTCGATCTCGCGGCGGCGCTGGTCGATCGCGCGTCGCTGCGCGGCGTCGACGCGCGCGACGAGGAGCGGGAGAGCCTCGGCCTCGCGCGCACCTGGCTCGAGCAAGCGGTGGGCGCGAGCGATCGTGCGCTCGGCATCGAGGCCAAGGAGATCCTCGCGGGCGCGCTCGAGATCGAGGGAGATCTCGAGGGCGCGCTCCAGCTCTTCGAGGAGCTCGCGACGTACTTCGAGGCGCGCGATCACGATCGCTGGGTCCGCGCGATCGAGCGGTGCGCGATGCTCGCCAAGCAGACGGGGCGGCTCGCTGCGGCGGGACGCGCCGCGCGCAGTGGGTTCCGGCCCGGCGGGCGCGTGCAGCCTCCGGCCGAGGATCTTCCGGATCCCAGCGAGCCCCTGCTCGCCGAAGAGCAGGCCGAGCGCGCGATCGCGGTCGCGCTGCGCACGAGCGATCCCGAGGTCGGCGAGGCCTGGCTCCGGCGCGCGCTCGCGCTCTACGAGCGAGTTCCCGACGGGCGCCGGCGCGAGGACGAGATCTGGGAGCGCATCGCCGATCTCTGGCAGGCCGAAGCGGACACGCTCTTCGAGGGCGGGGACGCGAGCTCGGAGCAGCTCGACGAGGCGCATCGACGCGCCCACGAGGCGCTGGTGCGCGCGATCGAGGTGAACGAGGATCTCGGCGACGGTGAGCGGGTGTTCGAGCTCTCGGGCCGCGTGCTCGACGTGCTGTGGACGTGGCTGACGCGGTGGGAGGACGCGCTCGACGCGTTCCTGACGCTCGCGCGCGGGCGGTTCCGCTCCGCGATCTCGCGCGGCGATCTCGATCACTCGGCGGCCGCGCTCTTCGAGCTGCGGGCGCACCTCGGCGATTTCCGGAGCGACGCGTCGGAGCTCGAGGTCGAGGGCGACGAGGCGCGCGTGCTGCTCGAGCGCTTCGAGGAGCTCGAGCGCGAGATGGCGCAGGGCGTCGCGGCGGAGACGGAGCGGCTCGGGGAGCCGTGGTGGGCCGAGCGTCTCGAGCGCCGTGCGCAGCTCCTCGAGGCGCGGTTCGCGGCGCTGCCCGAGGACGACGAGGACGAGCCGGAGTAGGGCGCCGCGTGCGCGCGGCGCGTCCTCGGCGCACGGTGATCGCGCATGCGGATCGGCGTCGACCTCGGAGGCACGAAGATCGAGGCGATCGCGCTCGCCGACGACGGCGGGATCGCGGCGCGCCGCAGGGTCGTGACCCCGGCCGCCGCGGGCTATGCCGCGATCGTCGGCGCGGTCGCTTCGCTGGTGCGCGACATCGAGCTCGACGCGGGGTGCGAGGGCGCCAGGGTGGGCGTGGGAACGCCGGGAGCGCTCTCGCCGGCGAGCGGTCTGCTCCGCAACTCGAACACCACGTGTCTGAACGGGATGCCGCTCGATCGCGATCTCGCGGCCGCGCTCGGTCGTACAGTGCGCATCGCCAACGACGCGAACTGCTTCGCGCTCTCGGAAGCGAGCGACGGCGCGGCGGCGGGAGCCGACGTCGTGTTCGGCGTGATCCTCGGTACCGGCACCGGAGGTGGCATCGTGCGCCGGGGCGAGGTGCTCGTGGGTCGGCACGCGATCGCGGGCGAGTGGGGGCACATGCCGCTGCCGTGGCCGCGCGACGACGAGCGGCCCGGCACCGCGTGTTACTGCGGGCGCGCCGGCTGCGTCGAGACGTGGCTCTCGGGGCCCGGCCTCGCGCGCGATCACGAGGCGCACGCGCGCGAGCTGCTCGACGGTCCGGAGATCGTCCGGCGCGCCGAGGCCGGCGACGCGCGCTGCGAAGCGACGATGGCGCGCTTCGTCGATCGCCTCGCGCGCTCGCTCGCCGTGGTGATCGACATCGTCGATCCCGACGTCGTCGTGCTCGGCGGCGGGCTGTCGAGCATCGATCGGCTCTATCGCGAGGTGCCGGCGGAGCTCGCGAAGTGGGTCTTCTCCGACGTCGTGTCGACGCGCGTCGTGCCGCCGATGCACGGGGGCTCGAGCGGCGTGCGCGGGGCGGCGTGGCTGTGGCCGTTCGGCGCGTGATGCGCGTCAGCGGATCTCGGCGATCTCCTCGAGCGTCTTCCGCGCGAGGTCGGGCACCTCGCAGTCGTCCGCGGGGTAGCCGATCGGCATGATCAGATACGGCTTCTCGTTCTTCGGTCGCTGGCAGATCTCGCGCAGGAAGCTCATCGGCGCCGGCGTGTGCGTGAGCGTCGCGAGACCCGCGCGATGCAGCGCCTGGATCAGGAACCCGACCGCGATCCCGACCGACTCGCTGACGTAGTAGCTCTTGAGCACGCGCCCGTCCTCGAGCGCTTCGGTGTCGCGCCGGAACACGACGACGAGCCAGGGCGCCGCCGTGAGGTGCTCCTTCACGAAATCGGTGCCGAGCGGCGCGAGCGCCTCGAGCCACTCCGCCGGCGCCCGCTGCTCGTAGAAGGCGCGCTCCTCGAGCTCGGCGGCCTCGCGGATGCGTCGCTTGATCTCGGGATCCTCGATCGCGACGAAGTACCAGGGCTGGCGGTGCGCTCCGCTCGGCGCGGTGCCGGCGATGCGGATCGCGTTCTCGATCGCGGCGCGCGGCACCGCATCGCTCGAGAACGAGCGCACGCTCCGGCGCGCGCTCGCGACCGCGAGATCCGCCTCGGTGCGCCGGACGATCTCGTCGGGCGGCACGCGCGCGGGGCGATGGGGCGTGGTGCGGATCGGGTCGCTCATCGAGCGACTCGTACCGCCTGCCGGGCGATCAGGGAAGGTCGACCGTCAGCGCGCCGCCGAAGGTCCAGGCGCTCTCGGCGAGGCCGCTCTCGGTCGGCATGCCGAAGTACCAGCCGTGGTGGACGCGCGCCTCGATCGAGATGCCGGTGATGATCGCGACGCCCACGCCGCCACCGATCCCCGCCGACCAGGCGTCGACGATCCCACGCTCTCCGCGCGTCGGCAGCTGGAGCCGCGCGCCCGTGATCTCGATGTGCGGCACGAACCCGAGCTCGGGCACGTCGGGCCTGAGCGTGAGCAGCACGCCGCCGCCGAACGCCGCCGTCTCGCTCGCTCCCGCTTCGGTCGCGAACGCGACCTGCAGGAATCCGCCGGCCGCGAGCGGCCCCGCGACGTTGAACGCCAGCGCGGCGCGCACCACCGGACGGAACGCGAGCGAGCCGCCGTCGTCGCCCGCGAGCGCGCCGCCGCTGAACGACACGTGCCCCGCCTCGTCGGATGTCTGGGTCGCGTCGTCGGCGCTCGCGCCCAGCGGGACGAGGAGTGCCAGCGCGAAGAGTCCGAATGGCAGCGAGCCGCGCAGCGTCACGGGCCGGAGCTACCACGCGCCCAGAGCTCGCGCAAAAACGTGCCCCGCGGGTCTGCCTCGATGGAGAAGCGCTCAGCGCGGCTTTGCCGGGCGGGGGCCTCTTCAGCCCCTCCGAGAGCTCAGAGGCTGTCTGAAAATCGGCTCGCCCGCTCCGGGCGCTTCCGTCCGCGCGCTCCCGTACGCGCCCTCCGGGGCGAGCACTCCTGCCGGCTCAGCTGTCGTAGAGCCCGTTCGACAGCTCGAGCGTGTACGACAGGCAGCTGAGGGCGCTGCCCGCGCGTCGGCGCATGCGCACGTAGAAGCTCTGCGAGTTGTCGCTGCAGGCGCTCACGTCCGCGACCGGCGCGGCCGGTGCGCCCCAGCACGGACACTCGCCGGTCAGCCGGGTGTCCACCGTCCCGCGGAAGTCGGTCGCCCAGCGGTAGTCGGTGAACCCCGTGTCCGCGCACGACTCGCCGTTGCATGCGCCCTGGAACACGGTGAGCTCGAACGTGTCGCCGGGGTTGTCGGTGATCTGCGCGCGCACGTGGAAGTTGTCGCAGGCGGTGTCCGGCGTGTCTCGTGCGAGGAACCGGTACCAGACGGTGCGGTCGTCGGGCATCACGTTGCCGGTGACCGTCAGTCGCTGTCCGCTGTCGTCGAGCGTGCCGAGATCGATCGCGGTCTCACAGCTCTGACCGTCGCTCTGCGGAGGCATCGCGACGCACTCGCAGCCGGGCACGTCGCGGTCGAGATCGAACGTCCCCGCAGGGCAGCCGCACGAGCCCTCCGCGCAGATGCCGCCGCCCGGGTTGGACGCGCAGAGCGCGGTGGGATCGCCTTCGTCCACCGACTCGTCGCAGTCGTCGTCGACGGCGTTGCACGTCTCGGTCGCGAGCGGGCTGCGCGTGGGATCCGTCTCGTCGCAGTCCTCGGAGGCCGGCGATCCGTCACCATCGACGTCGACGTCCCCGGGCACACAGTAGCGCGCGGTGCAGACGTCGCCCGGCGTCGGGCAGGAGCCGTCGCCGGCGCACGGCGGATACGCCGCGCACTCTCCGTCGACGCATCGATGGAAGAGCTCGCACGTGACCGTGCCGCAGAGGTCGCGGCCGCCGTCCACGGTGCCGTCGACTCGTGCGTCCGTCGGGGGCAGGCCGCCCTCGCGCACGCGCGCGTCGATCGTGCCGCCCCCGCCCGCGTCGGGCTCGAGCCCACCGCTCGCGCAACCGGCAGCGGCGATCGACAGCAGAGTGAGCACCAGCCCACCGGCGACCACTGACGTTCGCAGATGCGCTGGGCTCGCGGCGACCCGCGGGACCCGAGCGATGGCGGAAGCAGATCGCGTCGTCACGGCTCGGAGGAGACTAGCACAGGTCTGGCGATCCCCGCGAACCCGCGGCAGCGCGCGTCAGACGAGGTCGACCGGCTCGTCGACGCGGATCAGGATGACGCTGACGTTGTCCTTGCCGCCACGCTCGTTCGCTTCGCTGATCAGCCGGCGCACGGCGGCGTCGATATCGTGCGACGTCGCGCGGATCAGCTCTGCGATCGTCGGCTCCGGCACCATCTTCGACAGGCCGTCCGAGCAGAGGATGTAGTAGTCGCCGTTGTGCGGCTCGTCGACGCGCAGGTCGACCTCGACCTCGTCGAACACGCCGACCGCGCGGCTGAGCTTGTTCGCGCTCGGCCCCTGGATGCCCATCGCGCCGAGCGTGTGATCCTCGGTGAGCTGCTCGAGCTCGTCGCCCCGCAGTCGATAGAGCCGGCTGTCGCCGACGTGCGCGATGTAGACGCGCTTGCGGTTCGGCGAGAAGCGCGCGGCGACGAGCGTCGTGCCCATGCCGGCCTGCGCCTCGTTCGCGCGCGCCTGCTTCAGGATCGCTGCGTTCGAGCTCTGGATCGCGCGCACGAGCTCGTCGCCGCGCCGCGGCAGCCCGGCGATCGGCGAGCCGCCGAAGTGACCGCTCTCGAACGCCGCCGTGACGACGTCGATCGCCATCTGGCTCGCGATCTCGCCCGCTGCGTAGCCGCCCATGCCGTCGGCGATCGCGAACAGCGAGTGCGACTGCAGCACGAGATAGGCGTCCTCGTTGTGCTTGCGGCGACGGCCTGCGTCGGTCTGACCGACCGCCGTCACGAGGATGCGCGGCATCGGCCCGGTGGGCTCGTCCTCCTCGATCTCGGGACCGAAGCCCGCGTCGGAGATCTCGATCTCCGAGCTCGCGAGCCCCGACGCCGTGCCGACCGCCGGTGGCGGGTTGGACGCGAGCTGCGAGCCTCCTCGCTCACCCTCGGGCTGATTCGACCGCTCGCTGCCGCTCTGCGGCGCGCCCGCGGGCTGCCGAGCCGACGCACCGCGAGCGTCGGAGTCATCGCGGCGGCGGCCGAAGAGAAGAACGAGCACGATCACCAGAACGAGGCCGGTGACGCCAGCGATGATCCAAGTCGTCATCAAGGACGCGCCATCCTAGCAAGGCCGCCCCACTCCGTGGGAGGGCAATTGCGCATTTCGGGCGGCAATCGACGGCCAGCGCGGAATTCGTCGAGCTCGCTCACTCTTTCAGCGCCTTTCTTGCGTCCGCGCGCGGCCCGCGTACGCTCCGAGGGGTGCTATCCCGTCCCACGGCGCGATCTCCGCTCCGTCCCGGGCTCGACGAGACCGTCGTGCCGCTGGTGGTGCGCCGAGCGAGCGACGAGGCGGAGCCGAAGAGAGAGGACGGAAGGTCGCGGATGTCGGTCGCGAGCCTCGCGTCGGTGGAGCTCTCGGGCGTCTTCGCGACGTCACAGGACGCCCTGCGCCGGCGCCTCCTCGGGCCGTGGGCGCTCGGGCTGCGCCAGTACCTCGCGCTGCGGCTCGGTGACGCGCAGCGCGCGGGCGATTCGTTCCGCGAGCTGCGGCGCCTCGTCGCGGCGATGCCGACGAGCGAGCTGCTGCGCGAGCCGGGCCCGAAGGCGCACGTCTATCGGCTCGCGCGGCGCATCGCGCTCGACGCGATCGAGAAGCACGGCGGCGGGACTCCGAGCGGCAGTGGTCTCGCGTTCCGCGATCCGCCCGACGCGACCACGGGCTACGCCGACGCGCTCCAGCGCGTTCGACGTGCGCTCCCGCCGGGTGATGCCGAGCTCGTCGAGCTCCGATACGCGCGCGAGCTCGCCCCGGCCGAGATCGCGTGCGTGCTCGAGGAGCCGCTCGCGGAGATCGAAGCGCGGCTCGATGCCGCCACCGGGCGCGCGTGGGAGCTCCTCGGAACGCACGCGCCCGATCCGTACGCGACCCGCGGCGGACCGCTGGTCGACGTCTTCGCGCTCGCGAAGGGGCACGACGGCGCAGCCGCCCGCACCGGCGAGGGCGACTCGCTCTCCGCGTTCGAGGCGGGGACCGTGCTCGGATCGCGCTATCGCGTCGTGCAGCGCGTAGGGGTCGGCGCCTTCGGCGATGTCTACCAGGCCGACGACGCCGACGTTCCCGGGCACCGCGTCGCGCTCAAGATCCTGCGCGAGCCGTCGCTCTCCCAGGCCGCGCGCGAGGCCGCGCTGCGCGAGCTCAAGCTGATCGCGGCGGTGTTCCATCCCTCCGTCGTGCAGTTCAAGGATCACGGCTGGCACGAGGATCGGCTGTGGTTCGTGATGCCCTGGTACGAGGGCGAGACGCTCGATCAGCGGATGCGCCGCGGCGGCCTGTCGCGCCCCGAGGCTCGCAGGATCTTCGAGCCGCTCGCCCGCGCGCTCGCGTCGCTTCACGCGAACGGCATCCGCCACCAGGACATCAAGCCCGACAACGTCTTCCTGGCGCGCATCAAGGGGTTCGGCCCCGACGGCGAGGGCGAAGAGCGGATCCCGGTGCTGCTCGATCTCGGCGTGGCGGCGAAGGATCACGAGGCTCTGATCGGCGGCACGCCGATCTACTTCGCGCCCGAGGTCGCCGCGCACTACGCGAACGTCGACGACGAAAGGCCCGTCGGTCCCAAGGCCGACGTGTTCGCGCTCGCGCTGACGCTCCGCAACGCGCTCGAGCCCGACACCGAGGAGGACGTGCCCGCGGGCGCGATCGAGGCGTTCATCGAGCGCCGCGCGCGCGAGCGCCCGGGCTCGCCGCGCGCGAAGGAGCTGCGCTGGCTCGGGCCGTCCTTCGAGCGCTGGCTCTCGCTCGATCCCGACGAGCGCCCGAGCGCCGAGGAGCTCGCGCGCGAGCTCTCGGTGCTGACGCGCCCCGAGGAGCAGCGAGCGCGCCGCCGCGCGGTGCTGCAGTGGCTCGTGCCGCTGCTGCTCGGCATCGGCGCGGCCTTCGCGGCCGTCGTGTACGTCTTCGTCCGCGAGACCGAGCTCCAGCAGCGCGAGATCAGCCGCGCCAGGATGGAGGCCGCGGCCGTGCGCGCCGACCTGATGGTCGAGGCGGCGCGCCTCGAGGCGCTCGACGCCGATCACGAGGAGCTGCTCGAGCGGTACGAGCAGGGGCGGCTGACGCGCCAGCAGCTCGCGAACCAGCTCGCGACGACCGAAGGTCAGATCCGCATCCTCGGCGAGCAGATCGCGTCGCTGATCCACGATCGCGAGTCGCTGAGCGGCTCGCTCGACCAGACCCGCAGCGCGCTGCAGGTGCGGGAGTCCGAGCTCGCGGCGCAGAGCCGGCAGCTGGACGTCGAGGCGCAGCGCGCGCGCGATCTCGCGCGCCACGTCGAAGAGCTGCGGGCCGACGCCGAGCGCGTGACGGCAGAGCTCGAGGCGGAGCTGCAGGAGTCGCGCAGCCGCGCCGAGCAGCTCGATCAGCAGCTGGAGCAGTCGCGCAACGCCCGCCGCGAGGTGCTCGCGCGCGCCGACGCTCTCGAGGAGCAGCTCCACGGGGTCGAGGCCGAGCGCGACGGCGCGATCCACGAGCTCGCCGAGATGCGAAGCCGCGTCGCGCAGCTCCGCGCGATCCTCGAGCCGCGCAGTCCCGTCGCGCCGGTCGAGACGGTCGACGTCGCGATCCCCGCGCCGTGATTCGACGGTCTCATCACTCGAGCGCGTCGCCGTGCTCGCTCGCGACGCGCGGGCCTTCGACGGCCACCAGCTGCCATCGCTGCTCGATCTGACCGTCGGCGCGCGAGCGCGTCGACTCGATCATCCCGAGGTTCTCGCAGACGAGCAGCGTCGCGGTGCCGCCGGCCTCGACGCGCTCGAGGCGCGCGCAGCCGCGCGCAGCGACCGGCGAGCTGACCTCGCCGACGCGCTCCGAGAGACGCCAGCCCGCCGACGCCTCTTCGCCCGCGACCACGCGCCCCGGCGTGAGCCACTCGCGCGGCAGCCGCCACGAGATGTTCTCGGTGGCCTCCGTGACGATGCGACCTCGCTCGTCGATCGGCGCGTACCCGGCCTCGGTCGTCAGCGCGGCCGTCGCGTCGAGCCCGACGAGCACGCCCGGCTCCCCGACGATCCAGCGCGGATAGATCGGCTCGTCGTCGAGCGGCGTCCCGATCGGGGCGAGGCGGATCGCGATCCCGCTGCCGCGCTGCACCACCTCCTGGACCTGCATCTGCACGCGCAGCGGCGCTTCGCCCGAGGTCACCTCGTAGGTGAGCGTGCCGCCGCGCGGGACGTCCGTGAGCCACGCGCTCGCCGTCTCGACCGCTCGTTCCTCGCTCGCCGGCCCGGCAGGCGTGGACGCTCGCGCCGGCTCACTCCCGGCGCCCGCGGCTCCGCAGCCGACAGCGAGCGTGATCCCTGCTGCGAGGCAGATCCGCGCTGCGAATGGCATCGGAGCGATCCTATCACGGTCGGCTCACTCGAAGACGAGCCGACCGAAGCGGTCCGGCACGTGGAAGTCGCCGATCAATGGAGGCGACCACCCGACCCCGCGCTGTCCGCCCGTGTCGGCGTCGAGCACGTAGAGCGCGACGCGCCACTCGTCGCCCGGCGCGGGGCGCGCCGCGGGCGTGCCGATCGATGCGAACGCGCTCCACGGGATCGCGATCTCCGCGACGTAGCCTCGGTCCGCTTCGTCGTCGTTCGCCGTGCCGCCGCGCGCGTCGACCGCCGAGCGGAGCCCCGAGCTCCACCCGACGTGACCGAACGGCTGCGGCGCGCGGCGCGTGTCGAACCAGGTGTCGAACACGAGGTTCGTCGGGGAGACCTGGAGCTCGACGTAGCTGCGTCCGTCGCCGTCGGGATCGATCATCAGCTCGACCGCGTCCTGCTCCCAGAGGTGCGCATCGTGCCCCTCGAAGTCCGACCGGAGGAGCTCGTCCGCCACCTCGAACGCGACGTACAGCGCGTTGTCGTCGTAGGTCAGCCGGGCGCGGACCTCCGGCGGGGCGTGGGCGCCGCTGAGCGTGTCGACGAAGCGATCGGTCGTCGCGGCGCTCGCCCACGCGTCGTCGTCGAGGCGTCCGTCGATCGTCGGCGGCGCGCTCGCGCGCGGCACGCTCGCGCGCGGGATCTCGGTGCGGGGCGGAGGCTCGCAGGTGCACGCGCTCGACAGCATCAGGCCCGCCACGCAGAGGACGGTGGCGGCGCGACTGCCTTCGCTCACGATGACGGCCCGCACGCGCGGCGCACCGCCTCGGGGATGCTGCACGCGCGCTCCTGCCGCATGTCGACGCACGCGACCTCGATGCGGCCCTCGCAGAGCACCTGCTCCCGGCGGAGGATGCGCGACTCGAACGCGACCTTCGCGCGCGAGCACGACGCGGCCCACGTCTCGACGACGAGCTCGTCGTCGAAGCGCGCCGGCGCGCGGTAGCGCATCCGCGCGTCGATCACCGGCAGCCCGAGCCCGCTCTCGACCTCGAAGCGCGCGTAGTCGAGCCCGCGCGCGCGCAGGTACTCGATGCGCGCCGCCTCGAGCCACACGAGGTACACGGTGTGGTGCACGACCCCGGCCTTGTCGGTGTCGACGTAGCCGACGCGGACCGAGTGCCGGACGATCGCGCCGCGCTCGCCGGGCCCGTCGAGCGACCAGCGGCCGTGCCTCGAGGACGCCGCGCTCAAGCGGCCGCGGCCAGCTTGTCTTTGACGAGATCGTAGACGGCGTTGAAGCACGTCATCTTCTGGAGCTCGTCCTCGGGGATCGAGAGCTTGTAGGTGCGCTCGACCTCCGCGACGATCTCGATCGCCATCATCGAGTCGATGCCCAGCTCCTTGAAGGGCGTGGCGTCGGGGATGTCGTCGACCTCGCTCACCTCGACGATGATCGCGCGGAGCTTCTCCCTCAGCTCGGCGTCGGTCACTGTCCGCTCCCCGCCAGCGGCGTCACGCGCTTCTCGACGAGATCGAGGAGCTGGCGAACGGTCTGGATCCCGACGAGCTGCTCGTCCGGGATCTGCACCCCGAGCTCGCGCTCCATCTGCCCGACGAGCTCGAGCATCCCCAGCGAGTCGATCCCGAGTGCCGCGATCTTCGCGTCCTCGGTGACGTGGCTGAAGTCTTTCTCGGCGATCTCGCTCGCCATGCGCTGGAACGTCTGCATCAGGTCGGGACGGTTCATGTGCTCTCTCGCTCGCCGGGATGGTCTCGCCGGATCATGGTCTCGCAGGATCACGAGTCTCGCAGGGTCAGGAGATCGGGTGCTCTTCGAGCTCGCCGCTCTCCCACATCGTTCGCGTCTTGCGTCGCTGGGCCTTGCCGCTCGACGTCTTCGGCAGCGCGCCGACCGCGCAGATCGCGACGTGCGCCGGCGTCAGACCGAAGCTGCGCTGGACCGCCTCGGCGATCTCCTCGCGCAGGCGCGCCGCGTCGCCGCTGTTGCCCTCGGCCGCGACCACGAGCTGCTCGACGCCGTCCTTCATGACGCTGAACGCGACCACGTTGCCGCGCCGCACGCCGTCGATCTCGCCGATCGCCCACTCGAGATCCTGCGGGTAGTGGTTCGCGCCGTTCAGGATGATCAGATCCTTCACGCGCCCGCAGATGTACGTGTTGCCGCCCGCGACGTAGCCGAGATCGCCGCTGCGGAGCCAGCCGTCCGCGAACGACTCCACGCTCGCCTCGGGATTCTCGAAGTAGCCCTCGGTGACGCTCGGGCCCTTGCTGAGGATCTGCCCGACCACACGCTCCCCGACCGGCTGCCCCGACTCGTCGACGACCGCGAGCTCGTGGCCCGGGAACGGGATGCCGCACGAGACCAGCTCGAGCGCGTCCTGCGCGGTCGACGGAACGGCGCGGCCGGCCTTCATCTCCGCGGGATCGACGCGATCGACGATCATCGGTGTGCCGCGCTGGTGGAAGGTGATCGCCAGGCAGCTCTCCGCCATCCCGTAGCTCGGAAGCAGCGCCTCGGCGCGGAAGCCCGCGGGACGGAACTTGTCGGCGAACTCGAGCAGCGTGCGCGCGCGGATCGGCTCGGCGCCGCAGCCGGCGACGCGCAGGCTCGACAGATCGAGCGACGCGAGGTCCTTCTCGGTCACGCGCTTGGTCACGAGCTGGTAGGCGAAGTTCGGCGCGTACGTGATCGTCCCGCGATGCTTCGTGACCAGCTCGAGCCACATGCGCGGCATGCGCGCGAACGTCGGCGTCGGCATCAGCACGACGGGGAGATCCACGATCAGCGTGCCGAGCACGAACCCGATCAGGCCCATGTCGTGGAAGAGCGGCAGCCACGAGACGCCGACGTCGTCGGGTGTGCGCGCGAGCCCGTGCGGGCCGAGGAACGCCGTCGTGTTCGCGACGAGGTTCCCGTGCTTGATCATCACGCCCTTGGGGCGGCTGGTGCTGCCCGACGTGAACTGCAGGAAGCAGAGATCGTCGGGCGTGATCACCGGCGGCGCGAAGGGCGGCGCCTGGCCCGGGAAGCCCGTCTCGACGTCGAGGATCAGCAGGTCCTCGAGGCCCTCGCGCGCGCCGAGCTGATCGACGATCTCTCGGTTCTGCTGCATGCAGACGACGGCCCGCGCGTGCGAGGCCTTCACGATGTGCTCGAGGGTGTCGACGTACTGGTCGGCGCCCTTGAACGACGCGCGTGGGAAGATCGGCACCGGCACGAAGCCGCCGACCGTCGCGCCGAGGAACGAGAGCACGAACTCGTGGTTCTCGGGGATCACCAGCGCGATGCAGTCGCCCTTGCGGAGGCGACCGCCCGCCGCCGACTCGAGCTGCGAGAAGAACGCGGCGCGGCGGTGCGCCTCGGCCCGCATCGCCTCGTACGGGAAGTAGCGCTCTTGCCGATCCGCCCCGTAGAACCGGAACCCTCGCGCCTCGCCGCCCGGCAGGCGATCGAGCGCGTCGGCGAGCGTCGCGGGGTAGGACGTCATCGGCGCGCGCTTTCTATGGGCAGGCCTGGGGCCTGTCAAGGAGCGATCGAGGCCGAAACCGCCCCGAAATTCGGCCGTTCGGCCGGGTCGCCGCCGCGCGAGCGCATCGCGTGCACGTCCTTGGCGAACGCGAGCAGGCGCGTGTGCAGCTCCTCGGGATAGTCCATGTGCGGCACGTGCCCGTAGTGCTCGACGACCTGCAGGTGCGCGTGCGCGGGGAGGTGGCGCCGGTAGAAATCGAGGTGGCTCGCGTGCAGCACGCGATCGGCGGCGCCCCAGACCACGTGGATCGGCATCCGCAGCGCCGCGAGGTCGGCCGGGCAGAGGAGATCGTCGGGACAGATGCGCTCCAGCAGGTCGCGCAGCCCCGGCCGCGCGAACTGGTGGCGGGTGCCCCACGCCAGCATCTGACGGAAGAAGTGCGGCTTCGAGAAGAGACGATCCACGAAGTCGAGCGCCTCCTCGTGACTGCGCAGCCGGAAGCGGTCGACGAACGCGCGCAGCTCGTCGGGGTGCATCGGCGCGCCGCCGGGCGCGACCAGGAAGAGGCCGCGCACCTTGTCGGGCCGCTCGACCGCGAGGCGGAGCGCCGCGGCGCCGCCCATCGAGTTGCCGAACACGATCACCGGCTCGTCCACCAGGCGATCGACCACCTCGAGCAGCGCGATGCGCATGCGCTCGTGATCGAGCCCGTCGCGCGGCATGTCGGAGAGCCCGTGGCCGAGCATGTCG
Source organism: Myxococcota bacterium (assembly GCA_030855295.1). Classification (GTDB taxonomy): domain Bacteria; phylum Myxococcota_A; class Polyangia; order Polyangiales; family Sandaracinaceae; genus Sandaracinus. Next base: position 19,867 of record JALYRN010000018.1, read on the forward strand.
GGCGCGATCACGCGGCTCGCGTAGGGCCGCATGCGTGTGAGCACGCCGTCGTAGTAGTGCCCCGCCGCCGAGAACCCGTGCAGCACGAGCACCGGCGGCAGCGTTCCTCTCCCGCGCGCGTCGAGGACGTGCATGCGTCCGGCAGAGGTCGTGATCCGTCGGCTCTCGAACCCGCGCAGGTTGAGCTGTCCGACGAGGAACCGATCCGAGAATTGTGTGAGTCGGTGCGGCACTACGAACAACGATAACGCAGGTGTCGTGCCGGCCTGAATCGCAAACGATTCTCGCGTGAGCAATCCCAGAGGAGTGCGTTGCGCGCTTCGCACTGCGTCGTCCGCTATGCACTTGAATGCAGGGGGTTGTCGCGGCGTCGCGGATGCTGGAAGGTGGAATCCGACATGCTTCGACGACTCTCGATCCTGGTGGTCGCATGCCTGTGCATGTGGGCAGGTAGCGCTCCGCGCGCGAACGCAAGATGCGCGGTGCAGGGGCTCGTGCCCCGGATGCTGACGCCGAGCACGTCGAGCCTGCCGCGCGACGGCGGCGGCATCGTCGTCGGGCTGAGGAGCGCGAGCGGCGCGACCCAGGAGATGCCGGCGGGCGTGCAGCTGAGCCGGGGGCGCCGCAGCCAGGATCTGATCGCGCAGACGCTCGCGCCCGGGCTCGTGCGTTTTTCTGCGGTCTCGAGGCTGCGGCCGGGCCGGTGGAACGCCACCGCGCTCGGGCCCACGACCACGATGACCGTGAGCCGCCAGCCGCTGCCGGGCGTGCCGACGCGCCCGGTCGTCACGGAGATGCGGCGCG
>JALYRN010000396.1 GCA_030855295.1 Myxococcota bacterium
CGTCCATCGAGCTGGTGGTGCGGCCGCCCCACGACTCGCTGCCGATGGTGTCGCCGTCGGCGCCGTTGCGCACCCGCACCACGAGGCGCCAGCTCCGCCGCGCGCGGGAGACGCTGCCGGAGACGAAGGCGACGGCGGAGAGCTCGCGCGCGAGCTGGACGTACTCGTCGTCGCTCGCGCGGCCGCGGATGCCGACCGCGCGCTCGGCGCGGCGCACCTCGCCGTCGTCGATGACGGTCCAGCCGGCGTCCTCGAGGTTCGACACCAGCATCGCGCGCAGACGGCTCGCGCGGGGGCCGCGGAAGCGCTCGACCACGATGCGCCCCGCGCCCTGCTGGGCGGAGGCGATCGAAGGGATGATCGTGCTCGCGATCGCAAGCGCGAGGAAGGCCGTCGCGAGGACGAGACACGCGGGCGCGAGCCTTCGGCGGAAGAACGGCATCGAGCGACGAGAGGGTACCAGACGCGTCGCGCCGCCCGGGAGCGGAGCGGATGTGCAGCGGCGCCGTCGAGTCAGGGGTTTCTGAAAATCGGCTCGCCCGCTCCGGTCGCTTCCGTCCGCGCGCTCCGCGCGCTGCCGTGCGCGCCCTCCGGGGCGAGCACTCCGGTCAGGGATTGCCGGTGATCTCGACCGAGGCGCTGGTCACCGCGAGATCGCGGGTGGCGGCCTGGAGCTCCATGGTGCCGGGCAGGATCGGGACGTTCACCGTGACGACCGCGTCGAGCGCCGGCACCGTCACGAACGCGTAGTCGGTCACGGCGGGCTGCAGGAGCCGCAGGACGATCTGCTCGTCCTCGGCGACGCCGCAGGTCTGGATGCGTACGTCGTAGGTGTCGTCGTTCACGATCTCGCCCGCGGAGGGCTCGAGGATCTCGAGGGAGACGACGCCCGCGGCGCAGGCCCCGCCCGGGCCGGTGCCGCCGCACGATGATGCCGAGAGCGCGAGCAAGGGAAGGGCGGCGCAGGAGAAGAAGAGACGCATGTCGGCGCGAGCATATCGCAGCGTCGCGCGGTCGGAGGCGCGCGCCGTCAGTCGCGGGGCGTGGTATGCGTCCGGCGCCCGTACCAGCGAGGTCTTGGAACATCATGCTGAGCGTCCTGCGCGTTCGACAGCTCGCGATCATCGACGAGCTGGAGGTGGTCCTGGGGCCGGGCCTCAACGTGCTCACCGGCGAGACCGGGGCCGGGAAGTCGATCCTGGTCGATGCCCTGCAGCTCGTGCTGGGCGGCCGCGGCCGGCCGGAGCTGGTGCGCACCGGCGCGCCGCAGGCGGAGGTCGAGGCGCTCTTCGAGGTCGGCGACGATCCGATCGTGATCGAGCGCCTGCGCGCCGCGGGCATCGAGACCGACGGGGGCGAGCTCCTGGTGCGGCGTGTGGTGTCGGCGCAGGGGCGGACGCGGGCGTACGTCAACGGAACCCTGGCGACGCAGGCGCAGCTCGCGGAGCTCGCGGCGGGGCTCGCGGACATCTCGTCGCAGCACGAGCACCACACGCTGGTCGATCCGGTCACGCACCTCGGGTTCCTCGATGCGTTCGGGCGGCTCGATCCGCTGCGGGAGCGGATGGGCGTGGCGTTCCGTGCGCTCGAGGAGGCGGATCGCGCGCTCGCGGAGGCGCGCTCGCGGGTGCAGGGACGCGGCGAGCGAGAGGACGTGCTGCGCTTCCAGATCCGCGAGATCGATCAGCTCGATCCGAAGCCGGGTGAGCTCGCGACGCTGGCCGAGGAGCGCGAGCGCCTGCGGCACGCGGAGAAGCTGGTGACGGCGGCGGGCGCGGCGGAGGACGCGATCTACGCGCGTGATCGAGCGATCTGCGAGGAGCTCGCGCAGCTCGCGAGCCGTCTCTCGGACGCGGCCGACATCGATGCGCGGCTCGCGCCCATGCTCGCGTCGATCGAGGGCGCCCGGGCGCAGCTCGAGGAGGCGGCGCGTGATCTCGGGCACTACGCGCGCGACGTGACGCTCGATCCGGAGCGGCTCGGCGAGGTCGAGGAGCGCGTGCACCGGCTGACGCGGATGGCGCGCAAGTACGGGGAGGGCGCGAAGGAGGTCGCGGAGGACGTGATCCTCGCGCACCGCGAGCGCGCGGCGGCGGAGCTCGCGGCGCTCGACTCGGCGGAGGAGCGGATCGCGGGGGTCGAGGCGGCGCGGGCGGCGGCGCTCGCGGAGGCAGGGGAGCTCGCGAAGGAGCTCTCGAAGAAGCGGCACGAGGCGGCCGGCAAGCTCGGCACCGCGATCGTGAAGGAGCTCGGCGGGCTCGGGATGGGCGGCGCCGTGGTGCAGGTCCGGGTCGCGCCGCTCGAGGGCGTGCGCGAGCTCGCGATCGACGGCGTACGGCTGAGCGCGAGCGGGATCGATCGGGCCGAGTTCTTGATCGCGCCGAACAAGGGCGAAGAGGCGCGGCCGCTGCGGAAGGTGGCGAGCGGCGGCGAGCTGTCGCGCGCGATGCTGGCGATCAAGCGGGTGCTCGCGGGGCTGCGCTCGAACGCGATCGGGCCCGGCGGGCTCTACGTGTTCGACGAGGTGGACTCGGGCGTCGGCGGCGCGGTCGCGGAGGTGATCGGGCGCAAGCTGCTCGAGGTGGCGCAGCATCATCAGGTGCTGTGCATCACGCACCTGGCGCCGATCGCGGTGTACGCCGATCGGCACTTCCTGGTGCGCAAGGACGTGGTCGGCGAGCGGACCAAGAGCGCGATCCTGCCGCTCGAGCAGAGCGAGCGCCTGGAGGAGGTTGCCCGGATGCTCGGCGGGCTGACGATCACGCGCAAGACGCGGGACGTCGCCGCGGAGATGCTGCGGAGCGCGCGGCTGAGCGCGTAGATCGTCTCGCGCGCTCGCGCGTCGAGAGCGCCGCTCGGGGCGAGATCACTCGAGGTCGTCGAGGACGCCCTCGTCGAGCGTGGGCACCACCGCGAAGGCGAGCTCGGGCGCGCGCTTGCGGTTGACCTCGACCGCGAGCTCCCGGCGCAAGTAGGGCTGCGCGTCGCGCAGCGCCTGGTGGACGTCGGTCGCGTGCCCCGCGGGGGCCAACACCACGAGCAGGAGGCAGGACGCGTCGGGGTGCGGCACGACGTCGCGCAGGGACGCGTCGATCAGGCGAGGGTCGGTGGCGCTCGCGAGCGCGAGGGAGAGGGCCTGCAGCGCCTGCGAGCAGAGCTTCTTCGTGCGCGAATCCGACTCCAGCGACGCGGTGGCTCCGCCGCGGCGAGAGGAACGATGCTTCATGACGACCTCCAGCAGTGCGTGTTGCGTGCCGCGCCCTCCGGAGGGTCGGCGGTCGCCGGCGAGAGACGCCCCGTGCGCGGGGCGCGCAGAAGCACTAGATTCCGCGGCCTCCGATGAATCACGAGTTCGAGCGCCGGCGCACGTTCGCCATCATCTCCCATCCCGACGCCGGAAAGACGACGCTGACGGAGAAGCTGCTCCTCTATGGAGGCGCGATCCACACCGCCGGCGCGGTGCACGCGCGCAAGGCGCAGCGCTCGACGACCAGCGACTGGATGGAGCTCGAGAAGAAGCGCGGCATCTCGATCACCAGCTCGGTGCTGCAGTTCGAGTTCCAGGACATCCGCTACAACCTGCTCGACACCCCGGGCCACCAGGACTTCAGCGAGGACACGTACCGCACGCTGACGGCGGCGGACTGCGCGATCATGCTGATCGACGCCGCCAAGGGCGTCGAGGAGCAGACGAAGAAGCTCTTCCACGTGTGCCGCCAGCGCGGCACGCCGATCGTCACGTTCGTCAACAAGCTCGATCGGCCGGCGCGCGATCCCTTCGCGCTGATGAGCGAGATCGAAGAAGTGCTCGGCATGCGCACGGTCCCGCGCACCTGGCCGATCGGCTCGGGCGAGGACTTCAAGGGCGTCTACGACGTCGAGCACAAGACCGTCCTCACCTTCGATCGCACCGCGAAGAACGCGTCGCGCGTGCCGATGCAGACCAGCGGCATCGACGATCCGAAGATCGACGCGATGGTCGGCGAGCGCCTCGCGAAGGACTTCCGCGACGAGGTCGAGCTCGTCACCGGCGCGGGCGATCCGTTCTCGATCGATCGCTTCCTCGCGGGCGAGATCTCGCCGGTGTTCTTCGGCAGCGCGCTGACGAACTTCGGCGTCGAGCCGTTCCTCGAGGCCTTCCGCGACATCTGTCCGATGCCGGGCCCGCGCGAGACCAGCGGCGGCACGGTGAGGCCGGGCGACGATCGCTTCACCTCGTTCGTGTTCAAGGTGCAGGCGAACATGGACCCGCAGCACCGCGATCGCATCGCGTTCATGCGGATCTGCTCGGGCAAGTTCGAGAGCGGCATGTGGGTCGCGCACTACCGGCTCGGCAAGCAGGTCCGGCTCGCGCGCGCCGAGCAGCTCTTCGCGCAGGAACGCCAGACGGTGCACGAGGCGTGGGCCGGCGACGTCGTCGGGCTGCACGATCCCGGGCTCTTCCGCATCGGCGACACGCTCTCGACCGGCAACCCGCCGCTCACGTTCGACGCGGTGCCGCGCTTCTCGCCGGAGTTCTTCGCGCGCGCGACGCTGCTCGATCCGCTGAAGCGCAAGCAGATGCAGAAGGGCATCGACGAGCTCGCGGAGGAAGGGACGCTGCAGCTCTTCTTCCAGCCGGGGCGCGAGAAGGATCCGATCCTCGGCGTGGTCGGCGTGCTGCAGTTCGAGGTGCTCGCGTACCGGCTCGAGCACGAGTACGGCGCGAAGATCGCGATGGATCGCCTGCCCTACGCGTTCGCGCGCTGGGTCGAGGGCGCCAAGGATCCGAAGGAGCTCGAGGCGCGCCGCGTCCCGCTCGCGGTGACCGACATCGACGGCAAGCCCGTCGCGCTGCTCCGTGATCAGTGGGAGCTGATGCGCATGCAGCGCGACAACGCGCAGTGGAAGTTCCTCGAGACCGCGCCGATCGGTCCTGCGCTGGCGTACTCCAGCGAGTGATCAGCAGGAGTGCTCGCCCCCGCCGGAGTGCTCGCCCCGGAGGGCGCGCACGGGAGCGCGCGCAGCGCGTGGACGGCAGCGACCGGAGCGGGCGAGCCGATGTTCGGAGGCTCGCCCCGGAGGGCGCGCATGGGGACGTCGTTCGCGTCCGGGCCCGGGAATTGCGAACATGGCCGGCGTGGAACCCATCGAGCAGACGAATCTCGGCATCCCCGATCGCATCGCGCGCTTCCGCGTCGTCGAGAAGCTGGGCGACGATGCGTTCGGAACGGTGTACGCGGCGGAGGACGACGACCGCACGCCGGTGCGGCTGCGCGTGCTGCCCGAGTCCGTGCACCTCGATCCCGCGCGGCGAGCACAGGTGATCGAGGACGCGAAGGCGGCGATGCAGGTCGAGCATCCAGGGCTCGCGACGGTGCTCGACGTCGGCGAGGGCGCCCAAGGGCTCTTCATCGCGACGACGACGGCGCCGCGCCGGACGCTGCGCGCGTACGTCGAGCAGCGTGGCAAGCTGGACCTCGCTGAGGCATTGCGCCTCGGCAACGAGATCGCGAGCGCGATGGCGGCCGCGCACCAGCAGGGCGTCGTCCACGGCGCGCTCGCGGACGATCGCGTGATGGTCGCGGACGACGGCCGCGCGACGATCGTCGATCTCGGGCTGGTCGAGCTGACGCGCCCCGCGGCCCACCGCCCGATCGACGCCCGCACCGACGTCTACGCGATCGCCGCGATGCTGCACGAGATGATCACCGGCACGCGCGTGAGCACCAACGAGATGTCGAGCGATCCGCCGGAGCGGCTGCCGCGCCTCGACGCGAGCCGGCCTGGCATCCCGGCCACGCTCGTCGATCTGATCGAGCGCTCGACCGCGTCCGACCCGGCGCAGCGTCCGGCCGACGCGGATCGGCTGCTCGCGGGGCTGACCGCGATCGATCTTCCGAGCGATCCGATCGGGCAGCAGATGGCGGACGCTCGCGCGGACGTCCAGAGCGCGACGAGCCCGATGTGGATCGTCGGCGCATCGATCGCGATCGCGATGGTGATCACGCTCGCGCTCGTGCTCGTGATCAGCGGGGGCTGATCGCGCCCGTGCTCAGCGGGAGCTGATCGCGGAGCGCGTGCTCATCGCAGGCGGCCGCTCACCGGCGACGGCCGCCGCGGCGCTTCGAGCCGGTGCGACGCGCGGGGCGGCGTCGCTTGGTGGGACGCCGCTTGGTCGGGCCGATCTGCTCTTCGTCCTCGGCCGCGGTGTCGAGGCCGGCGTCGATCGGCGCAGGCACCACGATCGGTGCGCCCGCGTCGGGGATCGCGCGGAGTCCTGCATCGACGCCGCCGTCCGCGTCGCCGAGGGCGACCGCCGCCGCGGCTTCGCCGAACGAGCCGAGCGCGTCGAGCGTCCCCTCGCCCCGCGCGAGCCAGACC
>JALYRN010000397.1 GCA_030855295.1 Myxococcota bacterium
TCTCCGCGGCGTCGACCGCCGGCCCCGCGCCGCGCAGCGCGCCGCCGTCGTTCGTCGCGGGCGGCTCGCCGTCACACGCGCTCAGCGCGAGCATCGCCACGAGAGCAGTCACGCATGTCCGAGTCACGCCGCGGTGTGTAGCCGAGCGCCGATGCGCGCGCACGCCGCGGCGCGATCAGGGCGTGCCGATCGGGTCCGGCGGATCGAGCACGACGCTCGGCGTGGGCATCGGATCGCGCACGAGCTCCCCGGGCAGCATCCCCATCATGTCGCCGATCACCACGTCGTTCTCGTCGGCGTAGAACGGCTCGCGCCCGTAGATCGAGTAGACGCGCACGCGCCGCCCGATCGTCGGATCGTCGCGATCCTCGAGACGCAGCAGGGTCACATCGCGGATCAGCTCCATCGACTCGCGCACGTCGAGCGCGGTCTCGCGCAGGCGGCCTCCCACCGGCAGCCGAGCCCGGCGGATCCACATCGTGAGCACGCCGCGCCCCGGTCCGATGATCACCCGCGGGATCGGGCCGCGGATCCGCCAGTGCTCGAGCTCCCCGTCGACGCGCCGCTGCGTGAGCGCGACGCGATCGGTGTCGCGCAGCTCGAAGCGCCGGACGTCGACGCGGGGCGCTCCGCCGCGCAGCCCCGGCGATCCGATCCGCTTCCAGACGCGCAGCGGCAGCAGCGTCTCGGCGTCGTAGACGACCTCGAGATCGATCGACGAGAGCGCCCAGTCCTGACGCCCGCTGAACACCTCGAGGCAGTCGCGACGGCGGACCTCGAAGCGCTCGACGACGCTCGGCGACGACATCACGGGGCCGGCGCGCAAGAACCCGGTCGCGATGCGCTCGCCCTCGGGCAGCGCGCCCTGCCCGCAGCTCGGATAGCCGTGGTCGACGCCTTCGGACGCGCGCTCGCGCGGAGGCCGGATGCACCCGATCAGCGCCAGCGCCGCGATCACGAGCGCCGCCGAGACGACCCTCCGATTCGAAACGCGCGTCCGTTCCGAAGCGCGAATGCCCCGCGGCATCCCGCGAGGCATCTCGACTCGTCCGCTCATCGATCCTCGTTGGAGATGAGGACGATCTACGGTCAGTGGTGCGCGCCGTCCACCGGCTCGTCGACGTGCGCGCCCACGGCGCCGCTCTCGTCGGCGGTGCCTGCGGCCTCGGGCACCGCGATGCCCAACTCCGGCTCCTCGCCCGGCAGCACGTGATCGATGCCGCCCGGTGCCCGCTCGCCGGTGCCCGGCAGCACGTACACGCCGTTGTAGGGATCGGTCTCGCCGCGGTGCTGGGTGTCATTCATCGTGTAGGCCAGGAAGATCCCGGCGAACAGCAGTGAGCCGACGAAGACCAGCGCGTTGAAGCGGTTGTCGTCCTTGAGGTGCATGAACCACGTGACGACGAAGAACGCCTTCGTCGTCGCGATGATCATCGCGAGCCCGAGGTTGAAGCCGCCCGCGCCGGCGGGCGTGCCGGGCGCGATGAAGCCGTCGATGTCGACGTACGAGGTCGCCACCGTGATCACCGTGAGGGTGATCAGCACGAGGAAGACGCTCACGTAGAGCTTGATCGAGTGCACGTGGACGTGCACTGCGCCCTCGTGCTGCGGATCTTCGGCGTCGGAGAAGTCGCTCTTCATGGGATGCAGCCTCAGATCAGGTAGAGCAGCGGGAAGAGGTAGATCCAGACGAGATCGACCAAGTGCCAGTAGAGCGCGGCGAGATCGACCGGCGTCCAGTACGCCGTGCTGAAGTCGCCACGGTTGTTCTTCCACATGATCCAGCCGAGCACGGCGATGCCGATGACGACGTGGATGCCGTGGAGGCCGGTCAGCATGAAGTACAGACCGAAGAACACGTGCGTGTGCGCCGGGAACAGGGCGTGCCCTGCCTCGATGTGCGGGTGCCAGAACTGGCCGGGCAGCAGGCCGTGCTCGAACTTCGCCGCGTACTCGAAGTACTTGATGATCAAGAAGAGGAACGCGCACGCGATCGTGATCGCGAGGTAGACGTTGACCTCGTTGCGCTTGCCGAGCTGCGCCGAGCGCACCGAGAGCGCAGCGGTCAGCGAGCTGAACAGCAGCACGATCGTGTTCGCGCCGCCCATGATCTTGTCGAGCTCGTGCGAGCCCGCCGCGAACGCGACCGGGTACTCGCTGCGCACGACGCCGTACGCCACGAAGAGACCGCTGAAGAAGAGGATCTCCTGCGCGAGGAAGAGCCACATCCCCAGCTTCGCGGCCTCGAACTGCTGGACCGGCATGTCGAAGTGGTGCTGGAGCCACTTCGGACCATGCCCGCCAGGACCATGCCCGTCAGGACCGTGGTGCTCATGACCATGGCCTGCCGTCGCCTGGGCCTTCGCGACCTCACCAGTGCTCGGAGTCGCCATCGCTCAGCTCTCTTCCTCTTCGTCGTCGTCTCGATCCGCCCCGGGAGCAGCGACCTGCTCCTTGCGGCTGATCGCGCCCACGCGCTCCATGCGGTCCTCGTGGAAGCCGGTGTAGAGCTCCTCCTCGGTCGCGAGGTGGTAGTCGTACGGGCCGCGGGTGATCACGGGCGTCTCGTGGAAGTTGTGCATGATCGGCGGCGAGCTGGTCTGCCACTCGAACCCCGCGGAGCCCCAAGGGTTCGGCGGGGACTTCGCGCCACGCATCAGCGACAGCACGAACATCACCAGCATGATCACGAAGCCGACGCCCAGGATGTAGCTGCCGACCGACGAGAAGGCGTGCAGCGGCTGGTACTGGTCGAGGTAGTCGTAGTAGCGGCGCGGCATGCCGTGGCTGCCGAGCAGGAACTGCGTGAAGAAGGTGACGTTGAACCCGACGAACACGAGCGAGAACGCCACCTGCGCCAGGCGCTCGTTGTAGAGCTTGCCCGTCATCTTCGGCCACCAGTAGTGCAGGCCGCCGAGGAAGCCGAACACCGTGCCGCCGACCATCACGTAGTGGAAGTGCGCGACGACGTAGTAGGTGTCGTGCAGGTGGACGTCGATCGCGACGGTCGCGAGCGGCAGACCGGTCAGGCCGCCCACCGTGAAGAGCACGATGAACGCGAGGGCGTAGAGCATCGGCGACTCGAACGAGACCGAGCCCTTGTAGAGCGTCGCGACCCAGTTGAAGACCTTCACGCCCGACGGGATCGCGACGAGGAAGGTCAGCGCCGAGAACACCATCACGGCGTACTCGCTGATGCCCGCGACGAAGAGGTGGTGCGACCACACGAGGAACCCGAGCAGCGCGAGCGCGACCGAGCTCATCGCGACGAACATGTAGCCGAAGATCTTGCGCCGGCTGAACGTCGCGATCAGCTCGCTGACCACCGCCATGCCCGGCAGGATCATGATGTAGACGGCCGGGTGCGAGTAGAACCAGAAGAAGTGCTGGAAGAGCACCGGGTCGCCGCCGAGGCGCGGATCGAAGATGCCGAGGACGAACACCTTCTCCATGATCAGCAGGAGCAGCGTGATCGCGAGCACCGGCGTCGCGAGCACCTGGATGATGCTGGTCGCGTAGATCGACCACACGAAGAGCGGCAGTCGCTTCCAGTGCAGGCCCGGCGCGCGCAGCTTGTGCACCGTCGCGATGAAGTTGACGCCCGTGAGGATCGACGAGAAGCCGAGGATGAACACGCCGAGCGTCATCGAGATGACGGCGGTGCCGGTCTGCGTCGAGTACGGCGTGTAGAAGGTCCAGCCGGTGTCGATCGAGTTCGCGACGATGCTGAAGAGCGCGAAGCACGCGCCGAAGACGTACAGGTAGTAGCTGAACAGGTTCAGCCGTGGGAACGCGACGTCCTTCGCGCCGAGCATCAGCGGCAGGAAGAAGTTCCCGAGCGCCGCGGGGATGCTCGGGATGATGAACAGGAACACCATGATCGCGCCGTGGAGCGTGAACGCCTTGTTGTAGGTGTCCGGGTCCATGATCGTGCGACCGGGCGTCAGCAGCTCGGTGCGCACGATCAGCGCGAACGTGCCGCCCGCGGCGAACGCGGTCAGCACGCTGATCAGGTACATCACCCCGATCCGCTTGTGATCGAGGGTGAGCGCCCACGAGCGGAACCCACTGCTCTCACGCAGGTAGTCGCGATCGTCGTGCGCGTTTTCGGAGGTCGTCGGGTGGGTCGCCCCTGCCTGAGCCGTCATCGTCGTCTCACCTAGGCTGTACTGCTCGAGAGAAGATTCAGAGCGTCTGCAGGTACGCGATCATCGCGTCGAGCTGCTGTTCGCTGAACCGGATGTTGGGCATCACGGGGTTGAAGCCGTCCACGAGCTGCGCGCGCGGCTCGAGGATCGACGAGCGCACGTAGGCCTCGTCGACGGTGATGGTCTCGCCGCTCGCGAGCTGCTCCTGGCGTCCGAAGAGGCCGTGGAAGCTCGGCCCGGCGAGCTGCGGCGCGCCCTCCTCGCGCGAGTGGCAGGCGGTGCAGCCCTTCGCGGAGAAGAGCTGCTCGCCCCACTCGACCGGCGTGCACGGGCGACCGTCGCACTCGGGCGGCGGCGGGTGCGCGTACCACTCGTCGAAGTCCTCCTGCCGCTGCACGAGGATCTGCGCGTACATCGTGGCGTGCCCGGCGTTGTCCTCCCAGCTGCCGCCGGCGCCGCAGTACTCGGTGCAGAAGACCTGGTTGCGATACCAGACGCGCGTCGCGTCGGGGCGCGTGAGGTCGCCCTCCGGCACCACGTCCTCGCGCTCGATCGCCTCGAACCAGAGCGACGTGAACATGCCGGGGACCGCGTCGCGCTTCACGCGGAAGTCGGGCACGAAGAACGAGTGGATCACGTCCGACGAGGACAGGATCAGCCGCACCGGGCGACCCGCGGGGACGTGCAGCTCGTTGTCCTCGGTGATGCCGTTCGGATGCTCGAACTCCCACGCCCACTGCCGCGCGCGCACGCGAACGCTGTAGGAATCATCGGGCGCGACCGCGGACGCGATGTACGTCTGGAAGCCCCAGTGGAACATCAGCACCAGCAGGATGAGCGGCGCGAACGTCCAGAACAGCTCGAGCGTGTTCGCGTGCCCCGTCGGCTCGGACTTCACGCCCGGCCTGCGGCGGTAGCGCCACATGAAGAACAGGAGCGCGCCGACGATCCCGACGAAGAACGCGACGCTCACCCAGAAGACGAAGTCGTAGACCCAGTCGACCTGGGGCGCGAGAGTCGAGAGCTGCGGGGGCAGCTGCAAGGTCGGTTCGGTGATGTATTCCTGGTCGTCCATCGGATCAGCTCTCGCGCGCGGGAGAAGAGGCCGCGGAAGGTTTGCCCTCGGTCCGCGATGCGGAAGGGGGCGGTGCGGACGCGCCGCGCTTTCGCTCGCGGCGCCAGAACGTGAAGAGGGCTCCGCCGAGCAGCGCGACCGTCAGCACGCCGCCGAGACGCATGATGCGCCAGGCGGCGAGCACGTAGCGGCCGTCGGAGTGATCCCAACGGAAGCAGTAGAGCAGGCTCGCGCGGATGATCTGCTCGGAGGTCGCGAGGTGTCGTCCCTCGCTCGCCTCCATCAGCGCGATGCGCAGGTCGTTGAAGGAGAACTCGAGGCCGTAGAGGTAGCGCGACACGCGACCCGACGGCTGCAGCACCATGATCGCGCCGGGATGCGCGAACTGCTGGGTGCGCTCGTCCCAGTGGAAGCGATAGCCGACCGCGTCGGCGATGCGCGCGATCTCCTGCTCGGTGCCGCCGAGGAAGTGCCAGCCGCGCTCGGCGGCGGCGCGATCGTGGCCGCTCGCAGAGACGTAGCGTCCGAGGATGCGCGTGCGCGCCTCGCGCAGCACGTCCGGCGTGTCGCGCGGATCGATGCTGACGGTGACCACGTCGTACTCGGTGCCGACGGTCCACGGCTGGTGCGCGAGGCCATCGGCGACCGAGCGGAGCACCATGTCGCAGAAGCTCGCGCACTGATGATAGACGAGCATCAGCACGACCGGACGCTCGCCGTCGAGGAAGTCGCCGAGCCGCACCCGACGGCCCTCGGAATCGAAGAGCGCGGCGTCGGCCGGCACCGGCGTCTCGAACTGCTCGTCGACGCCGACGCCAGGGATCTCGTCAGGCACGGTGCCCGGCGCGATGTCGGGCCGGATCGGCGCCGTCGGGCCCTGCGCGCGCGCGATCGCCATGCCGGTCCCGGGGAGGGACGGCAGCGCGAGGAACGCGGCGGCGAGGATCACGGACGTGCGCATCGGATCGGCGGCTCGATTCTGGGGTCGTTCACTCGGTCGGCGAAGGCTGTGCAGGCGAAGGCTGTGCGGGCGAAGGCTGTGCGGGCGAAGGCTGTGCAGGCGAAGGCTGTGCGGGCGAAGGCTCGGTCGGCTCGGCGCGCGGAGCCCGACGGCGGGCGGGCGCGGCCTCGGCG